>JAUNAE010000550.1 GCA_030527765.1 Eubacteriales bacterium | reverse complement strand
GCCTACACGGTAAAAGAATTTGCTGATATCAGCAATGAGCTGTTAGATCAGTTTACTTCCAGCCACAAAAAAAATACCGGATCTGACAAGACCGTTCAAACGCAAACTGAGCAGAAACGAAAATCCGTCTCATTTGAGACAAAAGAAACCGCTTCGGAGACAGAAACTGAGACCGTAACCGAACTTTCCACGGAAACACAAACGGATCCGCCTCAGAGCACTCCCGAAACATCTGCTTCACTTGAAGGCATCCGTCCTGAATTTAAGCAGATGATGGATGAGTATGAAGCTTTCTTTGATCAGTACTGCGACTTCATGAATAAGTATGCTGAAAATCCTTCCGATACAAGCATGATTATGGAATATGCCAATTTCATGACCCAGTATGTAGACACTATGGAAAGCTTTGAGGCCGTGGAGAGCAGTGATCTTTCCAACGAAGAGCTGAAGTATTACATCGAAGTGACCGCTCGTATCGAGACAAAACTTCTGGATGCTGCCACGTACACTTCATAAGTCATATCAAAAAGGCTGTTTCACCAGCTCTGCATTTCAGCAAGCCGACTGCGCCCGATCTTTTCCTCAAAGGTTTCTTTTTCGAAACCGGAGAGGACGACCCGGGCGCAGAGTCGAACACCGTTGATAATCGCCTTACAGCAGCTTTTGTTCCCATTCAGCGGCTTTAAAACCGGTCAGTACCACGTCATCCCTTACGATCACCGGACGTTTAACCAGCATACCGTTTGTAGCCAACAGCTTTAACTGCTCTTCCTCTGACATAGTCGGAAGCTGTTCCTTGAGCTTCATGTCTTTATACATATTTCCACTCGTATTAAAGAAGCGTTTAAGCGGAATTCCGCTTCTTTCATACCATTCTTTCAGTTCCTCATAGGTCGGATTGTTCTCTACAATATGACGATCTGTAAACTCAAGATCATGCTCTTCAAGCCATTTTTTCGCTTTCTGACAAGTGGAACACCTGGGATACTCAACAAACAACATCTCTTTTCCTCCTCGCGTTTTATTCTACTTTTTTTCAATCTGGTTCGGCTGCCTGCTTTGCCGCTGCTGAATCCGCTTTGCCGGTCTTTGCGCTTTTTCTTCCACTGCCTTGACCATACTATCCATGCGGATCGCTAAACTGAAGATCTGTTTTGTGGCAAACAGCATAAATAAGAGGGTGACCACCGGAATGCCGCAGCAAAGCACGATCATGAGTGCAACCGACTCAATAAAACCGTCCAGAATGTTGCGGAATTTTGCAGCATAATCCACTGTCGTTGTCACCGTGTCTGCCGCTGCATCCTTCGCATCATTTAATGTCACGCCAATACCGGACCAGAAGCCGGTGCCTTTTTCTTCCTCCTCATATTCCTCCGCATCTTCCAGACCATCCGCAGTCTGCCCGTTTTCCACACTGCCCTGATATCTCTCCACGGTCGAATTCGCATTTTCGATCGTTTCATTAATCGATACCTCATAGGTCTTTTGAATAAGCCCGGATATGTGCTCACTGGCCGGAATGGTAATGCATAGCATACATCCGAAAACGACCAGTTTCATCCCCGTCTCTTTCAGCCGATGCCTGCAGCAGGTCAGGTATCCTATAAACAGCAGACATGCCGCCGGGAATAAAAACGTAAACGATGCATACTCAAAAATGGTCAGCAGATATTTTTCCAGAAGAATAGCGCCAAGCACGATCAGCAGTTTCGATGCGATATCCCCCAGTTCATTCGCAATGGGGGTACCCGTATCCCCAGGCAGCATAGAAATCAATAAAGAAGCCCCTGTCGCTGCTGCTGTGATATTCTCTGCGATCTCCTGTTTTTTATCCAATGACTGAATGATCTTTGCGTTAAAAGGATTAACAGGATCACTCACCCTGCTGCTAACTAATACAGATAACACCATCGCAGCTAATAGCAGCACAATTAGCATTATCTTTTTAAAGCGTGCTCTTCCACGACCGTTTTCCATCCACACGTTCCTCCTAATCCAATCCATCCTTTGCCTGTTTACTGTATTATACGGTCTTATCTGTATCCCAACAAGAGATGCTTCTCTTAACTTTTCTAACCAAATATCCCTTTGTATTCTTGGCTTCACGCAGATATGCGGTATACTCTATAGTAGAATATTCCACAGTCCCTGCACTAATGAGAAAGGAG
>JAUNAE010000086.1 GCA_030527765.1 Eubacteriales bacterium | reverse complement strand
GTATCATAGAAGGCCCATGTTATTGAACTTTTACAGACTTTTTTTCACGGACTCGCATTAAACCTTCCTTTGGATATCGATCGAAACCATCCGATATTCAGAATATGGTGAAACACGAATAGCAGGAACATTGCTGTTCCCAACCATTCGTGTGCTTCTTCTCCGATTAAAGCATACGCCATAAGAAGCGGAAGGATGATTACCATAGCTGTATCAATGATCATTCTAAATTTTGCTTCATATGGCAATACTCCTTATTTCAAATTTTCTTTTGCCCATTTCTCAACAGTTGTCCGTTCAGAGCTTACTTTTCCGCCCTGTACCGCAAGGCTTTTTCCTACTCGTGCACCTTTACAGTATTTCTTTACATCGCGTTCACTTCCTGCCTGTCCGCTTCCTTCATGAGTCATCAGTGCAAAGACATTCTTTCCTGTAAAGTCAAGTGCTTCAAGCTGTGTGAAGATCGCCATAGGATAGGTTCCCCACCAACAAGGTCCGGCGATGACAATATTATCATAGTTTGAAATATCCGTGAGCAGTTCTTTCAATTCCGGCCTCTTACCTTTCTGCATTTCTTCTTTGGCTTCATTAATGCAGGTCATGTAGTCTTCGCTGTAAGGAACTACGGTATCTACTTCAAACAAATCCGCTCCTACCGCATCACGGATGTATTCTGCCACAACCTCTGTGTTGCCCTTCTCAATCTTCTTGATACCGCCATTTACGTAGTTCTCACCTTTTCTGGAATAATAAATTACAAGATTCTTGCTCATGTTGTATCCTCCTCGTATGTTGATATTCTTAATAGCCAAGCTGTCTTAGCCAGCCTGTTACATCTGCTCTTGTCGCATCAGGATCCTCCTGAGCGGTTTTGCCACGGACTGCTATACCATCAAGTACTGTTGCACTGTTTAGCATAGAAGCAATCGTACTCTGTGTGCCTGCCTGTCCTGAACCTGCGTGTGTATTAAACGGAATAACCGTTTTTCCGGTGAAATCGTAGGACTCCAAGAACGTATAAACGATATTGGGCATATCTCCCCACCAGATTGGATATCCGATAAAAATGGTATCGTAATCATCAAAGTTTTCTACTACACTTGCGATTTCCGGTCGCTCATTATTCTGCTGTTCTTCTGTTGCTTCATCCAGTTTTCCGTTGTAGTCATTGGAATATTCCTTCACTGGATCAATGGAAAACAAATCTGCACCGGTCTCTTCCGCAATCATCTCGGCAATGACCTGCGTATTGCCCTTTGTGATTTCTCCAACCTCATACTGTTCGCCAGCCAGAGAGAAATACGCAACAAGGATGCTGCCCGTTGCCTCTATTGTATCTTCCGAATTGGTGTCTCCCTCACCTACATTGCTCTGTTCACTTGCACTTTCTTCTTCAACTGCGTTTTCTTCTGCCATCTGTGATTCGCTATCTGCATTTCCGGAAGAAGAACTTCCACATGCTGTCAAAGTACCGATTAAGGTAACGGCAATCAAGATGGATATAATTTTTTTCATATCAGCTGTACCTCCTGAATTAATATATTCGCATCCTTCAAGTTGCTTTGTTCTTTACATCTTCATTATAAGCAATCTACTGCCAATAATCTAATTGAAAACTATAATATCCAATAGAATTATTCTATCACATTATCTTTGTCCCATTCTCCAATGACCATCAACTTTTTCAAAGTATCTTTATTCTCCTCCAACTTATTCTTTACAATTTCATTGTAAAACATTATGATAGGTATATCTAATTGAAATGTTTAACATCCAATAGAATTGTTCGATTACAATAAAGGAGCATTTACTATGAATACGAAACAAATTGAATATATTTTAGAACTATCGCAAACTCTTAATTTCAATCAGGCTGCGGAGAATCTGTTTATTGCACAGCCGACACTTACTTACCAGATTAAAAACGTAGAAGAAGAAATTGGATTTCCAATCTTCAACCGTTCGGGTAAAGGAGCGTCTCTGACTCCTGCAGGCTTTCAGTTCTGTTTGACTCTTCGAACAATCCAGACCATGCTTCGGGACGCCATTGAGCAGGGGCAGAATTTTAATAAGAAATATCGGGAGGATATCAGCATCGGACTTCCTCTTCGTTCTGCTATCCACAAGCTCCCTGACGCGATTATGGAGTTTTCAAAGCTTTACCCGGACATCTCCATCACCCCAAAATTTCACACCGATGCAACGATGGACAAGTTCACTACGGGGGAACTGGATATCATTTTCGCCCTGGAAGAAAACGTCAGACGTGTCCCTGAAATCAAAATTCATAAACTTTTTGACAGCGGCTTTTATTTGATCACACAAAAAAAAGATCCCCTGGCAGCGAAAGAATATATCGTGCCGGAAGATCTTATTGATCGTACATTGATGATTGGCGGAGGTTCTCCTCCTAAGCTCCGTGCTCTCCAGGATAAAATCGTTCATATGTATCACGTCGATCACTTTAACAGCCAAAATCACGATACCACTCTCACCAATGTAGCCTCTGGCAAAGGTGTATGTATCGCCCCCGGCTTTCTTGATGACCACAACGGGGAATTTGCTTGGATTCCTTTCCGGCATGACGAGAGTTTTTCCTGCGTTCTCTGTACACATGCAGCAGATAAGAGAAAAACCATTTCCGACTTCATTCAGATTCTGCAAAAACTATATGTTTAATACGATTCACGAGTAATGCCTTTTTCTTTACCGGCTTCTATACATTTGAGAAAATATGCCATATTTTTCCCAAGGACTTCAAATGTATAGAGGCCTTCTCATGTGGAGAGCCATTGACCAGTAATACTTTCATATCTTTATCCTAACTGGAATCTGCCGCTGTTCATTGCTGCAATAACGCCACCGTCAATCAGCAGATCCGTACCTGTAATAAAGGTCGCCTTATCACTTAACAGGAATTCACCGGCTGCTGCGATTTCATCAATCGTTCCTACTCTCTTCATCGGAGAAGAATCGATCATCTTCTGATACCCTTCCCCTGCTGCCTTGAATTCATCATAGGCAAGTGGTGTGACGATGATTCCGGGAGAGATGGTATTGATACGTGCACCTCTGTCTCCCCATGTAGTAGCAGCTGCAGTACGAACCCTCAAATGATTCGCTCTCTTAGAAGCGATATACGCAATACCAGGATTTGCAACCGCATCCTTTTTCACAAAGTCAAGATCCTTTAATTCCTCAGTAGGTGTTGTTGCAAGAAGAGCTTCTACCTCCGGTGTAAAGTTCATCATATGACCGGTCTGAGATGAAACAACCAGACCTGCACCACCTCTTTCAATTACCTTTGCAAAAATATCAATTGCATAGGCAGTAGCGATGAGATCGAGCGCTACTACATGTTCCGGAGAGGTCTGATTCGGGGACGCTCCTGCTGTATCAATGAAATACATGACTTTACCAAGGGATGCAGCCTTCTGTGCAAATGCCTCTACAGACTCAGGATCCAGAGCATCAACCTTCTGTGTATGAACATCGTATCCGCTGTATCTAAAATCATTGGCAACTCGCTCAAGATTTTTTTCGCTGATGTCTCCTAAGAGAATCGTTTTGTTTGCTGCGATACGTCTTACGATTGCAGTGCCCATTGCACCTGCTCCAAGTAAAGCGATTACCGGTTTGTTTTCATTTCTATTGAATTCCATTTTGTTTTTCCTCCTGCTATATTGTTTCTTTGGTTGTCATTTGTTCTCTCTGTTATGTCTTTATATTACATTTCTATAGTCGTAATGTCTAATTGAAAATACCAGTATTCAATAGAGAAATTCTATTGGATACTGGTATTCAATCCTTCCTTATAGACTGATCATTTCACATCGAGTTTACTATCGATTTATTTCATCCTTAGAATTGCATATAAGTGCTCTATTTTATTTTTTCTAAGATAACCGGCAATCTTTCTTGCCTGGTCCGCAATAGTTGTAAATTCAGTATCATTGCCGTCATGTCCATCCAAATCCACAGCAATAATTCTATACTTTTGCTGATTTCCTGTTTGCTTCCCCCTTTGAATCCAGCTCATTTCAGATCATAAAGGTACCTTCGCATTTCAACACACGAAAGACCTCAGAAAATGCCTGCATAAGATCCGGCCAGAAATAGACCGCATCATAAGTCTCAGTGGTAGAATGCTCTGTACAAAGTGGATAGTACGGAAACCACATATCTGATTATCCAGGATAATGCCGGTGTTTTATCTATCAGGCAGTATGGATTCTCCAACTAATTGCCTTTTCTCTTTCACTGATGAAATTCCTGTAAATACCTTCTTGCTTTATCAAGTCATCATGCTTACCCTGCTGAACAATTTTCCCTTGGTCAATCACAATAATCTGATCTGCATTTCGCACTGTTTTTAAACGATGAGCAATCATAATGATTGTTTTCTCTTTTGTCAGTTCCTCAATCGCTGAAACAAGCTCTGCTTCGGATTCCGGATCTACGTTAGCAGTAGCTTCGTCCAGAATGATGATCGGAGCATTCTTCATGATTGCTCTGGCAATAGATACTCTCTGTCTTTCACCGCCAGAAAGGGCTACGCCATCTTCCCCCAGTACTGTTTCATATCCATTGGGAAGATTCATGATGAAGTCATGGCAGCTTGCTTTCTTGGCCGCAGCAATCACTTCATCCATGGATGCACCGGGATTACTGAAGCGGATATTATTGGCAATCGTATCGTGGAACAGATAGACGTTCTGGAATACAAAGCTGAAGTTATTCATCAGGGAGTCCATACTGTACTCTTTTACATCCCTGCCCCCAAGTGTCACTTTGCCTGCATCTACATCCCAGAATCTTGCTAAAAGGTTGGTAAGTGTTGTCTTTCCGCCGCCGGAAGGACCAACAATCGCAGTTGTAGTTTTCTCTGGAATATCCAAAGTAATATCATCTATGATCTTCTTATTTCCATAAGAGAAATCGATATGTTCAGCATGAATATCGTATGTATCAGGTTTTACATCCACTCCATCAATATCCATTGGCTTTGTCTCTAAAATATGATTTGCTAAATCAACCGATAAATTTACAACTCGAAGCAAGGAAGAGTAGCTTCCTGCCGTATTTAAAGCATCCAGCACCAAGAAAGAAGCAATGATCATCATAAGTGCGTAAAACATGCCCATACTTCCATTTAGATAAAGTAAAACAGAAGCTCCTGCCATCGCTACACCGGTCCATCTTGTAATAAGTGTCTGTAATCCCATGTATGGAACCAAAGTGAATTCCATCTTTTTATTAATCGCGGCATTTCTTTCAATTGCTTCATTTAACGCCTTACTCTTCTCTCCGGTCAGATGGAATGTCTTTATTTCTGTAATCCCCTGTACATATTCAATGACTTGTTCCACCATCTTTTCATCTGCAATTACTTTCTGTTCTGAAATTTTTTCAGAAGCCGCCTGCAAAAAATGATTTGCAATCAGGAACAACACAAATCCAACTAATAGAATCAAAGCAATTCTTAGATCAAAAAAGAATAGCATCAACGCAATCATCGCTGTAGAAAGCACCCCTTCACAAACAAGCATGACAACTCTAGTGGCAACATTTTCAAGATTCTGCATCGTGTTGGTTGTGACAGCAGTAATAGAACCCACGCTATTATCGTTGAAGTATCCCATAGGAAGAAATCGCATATGATTCGCAATTTCAATACGCTTTTCTGCACATGTACCATAGCCCGCCTCCGTTTGGAGCATCGTAGCTTTACCCTTGATAAATCCAATTCCTAAAATACTGATTACCATGACTCCAAAAGATAAAAGAATTGTCTGTACTGTTACATTTTGTTCAAGACAATCACGAATCAATATGGCAATTGCGGGAATGCGGAGTGCCCCAAAGAAAGCCTGAATAACACTTAGCACAATTGACTTCTTAAACTTATTTCGATTTTCTTCTCCACAAAATGCAAAGAACTTTTTCAATATTTTAAGCATTCTGCAAACCTCCTTCCATGTTGTCCCTTACAGAGATGTGTGCTTTCCACATCTTTTCATATATGCCATGATGTGCTAACAACTCTTCATGAGTTCCCTGTTCTTCAATGTTTCCATCGTTAATGATATAGAGCTGATCTGCATCTTTTACTGTCGATAATCTATGCGCGATGACAATCAGTGTTTTACCCCCTACAAGCTTTGCAACTGACTGCTGGATGATACTCTCGTTTTCCGGATCTGTATAAGCAGTCGCCTCGTCAAGAATGACAATTGGAGCATTCTTAAGCATTGCTCTTGCAATAGAGATACGTTGTCTCTCACCGCCGGATAAGTGACCACCTGAGCTGCCAACGACTGTATCAAATCCATGCTCTAGTCCCATGATGAAGTCGTAGCATCCGCTCTTCTTTGCGGCTTCAATCACTTCATCATCTGTCGCAGGAGTTCCAACTGTTTTTCCCATACGAATATTATCTCTAATAGTCTGGTTGAACAGGTAGTTATCCTGAGAAACATATGCAATATAATCTGAATACTGTTCTAGCGGTATCTTTCTGATATCTACTCCACCGAGTGTAATGGAACCGCTCTTGACATCCCAAAGAGAATCTATAAGTCTTGCGATGGTAGATTTGCCACTACCTGAAGGTCCGACTAACGCAATATAGCTACCGTCTTTAATTTTCATATCAATACCATGAAGCACTTCTTTTTCTTGATAAGCAAAATGCACATCTTTTAATTCGATATCATATCCTTCAATTTGTTCCTTCATTTCTTCCGGTCTTTCCATTACTTTTGCATCCATAATGGCTCTAATTTCAGAAACAACAGTACGAAGAGTTGCCAGATCATCCGAATAGGACATAATTGAAATAAAAGGTCCAATCATTGCTACGGACAAAATAATGCAAAATAAGAATGTAGATACATCAAGCGAACCTTTCATGACCAGAAGACCACCAATCGGGAGAACTGTAATCAACGTAGATGGCATAATACTCATCGCAAAAGTAAAGAAAACAGTAGATGCTCTCATCCAGTCTATGAAACTGTTTGCATTTTCATTTGCTGAAGAAACAAATCTCGCATAATTGCTGCCAACCTTACTGAAAGCCTTAATAACCTGAATACCCCCTATATATTCCACAGCCACATCATTTAAGTTTTTCGTTGCTCTGACCGTTCTATTAAAGTTTTCTTCATAGCCATTCATCATACCCATCATGCAAAGCATTCCAATCGGAACGGTCACCAGAGCTGCAAGTGCCATCTTCCAATCCATTACAAATAACGTAATTAGAATCACAATTGGTGCTAATAAATTCGATGTAAACTCAGGAATAATGTGAGCAAGTGTTACTTCAATAGAATCTACACGTTCTACCAAAATATTCTTCGTCTCGCCAGTTGGTTTTGCCAATACATCTCCAAGAGGTATTTTGGCCAGATGGTCCAGTCCTATTTTTCGAATATTTGCCAGGATTTCAAAGGTAGCACCATGCGATAAAGATGTTGAAATTGAATGAAAAACAACTTTTCCTAAGAAACAAAGCGCCATGAGTCCAAATAATGTTAGATAAGTACTTTGATTTCTATCTCCACTAATCATTTGGGTCATAATCTTTCCTGCAATCGGGAACGGAATAATCTGACATATCACACCCATGATTGCCACAATAACGCTAAGTATCATCTGATACTTCTTTTCGCCTGCCTGGGAAAACACCCAGGAAAGACTGGAATCTTTCTTATCGTTCATCTTATACACCTCCTGTTAGCTTAAGCTAACTATTTATTAAAATTTAAGGGGATCAGGACTTCCCAATCCCCAAAATTTCAAACCAACCTGCAGTATAAAAATCCTGCAGTGTTTTTATATACTCCAATGCTTTATCTCTCGGCATATCATGCCGTATTGTTTCAAACATCCCACTGACGAGAGCAGTTGATAAGATATGCATCATTCCCCGATCGATATCTCGAACTTCATGATTATGCTTTTTTATCATCTCGATAAAAGCAACGCTGGAATCATCTTCTATTTCTGCCACCTGATCAATATAGTCTTCGTACCTGGTACCTTTTGCGTTGCACGCAATCAGTTTAAATGCATCAAAGTGATCATACATATATTCCAGCATATCGTTATTGCCGGATTTTGACGTGTCGCTCTGCAGCATCTCCATCTGCAAGTCGAAGTCCTGTTTCGCAAACATCTTCTGCGCATCTCGATAATAATCAAGCAAATACTGCGCCGGTTCAAAAACAAGAGCTTCAAACAGAGCTTCCTTATCCTTGTAGTATTTATAGATAGATCCTGTAGTGACACCGATTGCCGAAGCAATAGATCGAACCGTCACTGCAGAATATCCTTTTTCTATAAACTGTTTGCACGATTCTTTTAAAATATCTGCAGCAAGTTGTTCATTTAATGGTCTCATATATTTCACCCATTAGATTAAAATAACGATGTTATTTTAACTTATATTTTGCAATCCGTCAAGTAGTCAGGACTAACATTTTCAGCTACTTCCTCAATCAGGGAATTGATCATATCCGGTTGACTCGTATTAGAATTATGACCGGCAGCTTCGCGTATCTCCCTATTTTTTATATCAAACAAGTCCGTCCTCTGTAGGTTGGAGCGTTGCCCCTCTTGGTACTTCCCGAAGCAACAAGATCACATCCATATAATCCGGTCCAGATAAACTATTACGTAACGTAAGGGTCAAAAAAAAAGAACATTTTTCCTTAGTCGGTGCAAAGCTTTGCGTAGAGTTGCAAATCACTAAATGTCTCATCTGTTTAATTCCGATACTATATCCAAGCTCGCACTGCTCACTGTCTTCATCCACGTTGAAGAGACCAATGGATCCAATTACTGCGTCGTCCAAAGTGACTGCCCAGCCATAAAAAGATGGATCTTTTTCATATTGAGCTATATGCATTCAAATGAATCCCTCTGCTCCCTCTAATGTAGCACAGGGAGCAAAGCTGATATATTCCTTTACCTTTGGGTCGCTGCCATAGTTTTCATATACTGCAGTCACGTCCTCTGCTCTGAACTTTCGAAGCAGAAGTCTTTCTGTTTTGACTTCCTGTGTTCCGATTGCTTTTATGCTTTCAAACACCTCCACATTGTAAATTTTCCTTATGACTTCTTGAGAATATTGAAATATTTCTTCAGTAGAGGAACCAGCGTGACAATATATATGATTCCGCAGATAGACAGTGCATACTTTTTCTTTTTATCCGGGACTGACAATCCTATAATCGTCCCCATTGCCAAAAGACAGAACTTAAGAACAGCAATACTTTCCAGTCACTTTCTTTGCAATATTGGGTTCCGGATTCAATTTCATTTGATGTTTCATATGCTTACCTCACCGCTATCCGATCACTGGAACAAGGTCATCTGCTCGTATGGCGTATCACGATCCAGTAAAGGTGGTGTCTCTCGCATGATGTCTCTTGCCGCAGACGGATCATACAGCCAGTCCTTCCATTGCTCCTGCTCCAGGATCACAGGCATACGATCATGAACCGGACTCATCGATGCATTGGCTTCTGTTGTCAGAATGACAAACCGTTCCTCATTCTGCAGCATATCAAAGAATCCTGCTAAAAACAGCGGCTGACGATTCGTTCTACGAAAAGTATATTTCTCCTTATTGGCATTCCACTCATAGAAATAATCAGCTGGGATAACTGCTCTGTGATACCGGATTCCATGATCAAACATCTTCTTTTCCCATACGGATTCCTGACGGGCATTGAAGATAACTCCCTTGTTCTGAATCCCCGGATATCCCCAGCGTTGAAGAGACAGGTGTGCACCTCCATTGGACCCTGCAGTGATCACAGGAGCCTGTTCTGTGGGATGAATATCCTTCGACCAGTTTATTTGTCCGGTGCGTAATCTGCTGTCAATATCATGGACAAGCTTGTAAATATCACGCAGTGTCTCATTTCCAAGATAATAGGTTCCACACATCCTGATCTCTGATCTCCTTGCTCTATCGCTATTTTAAGACTTTTTGAATCTGCTTCTCTGTTGCAATCGGATATATTTCCTTCATATAGTCATAGATTCTCTTTCTTGACTCCTCAGGACTCTCGGAATACGCACCGGTGACATGTTCATATCCGAAGAGATGCTCCGGAGTGGAATAGATGGCAACATTCCAGCCATAGGGCAGTCCCTTTTTATTCAGCTTCTGCTTGAAATCACGCATACAAAGATAAGTCTTCATCTGAAGATCCGTGATGGTTCCATCGAAGTTCTTCTCTCCGACTTTGCCAAAACCAGCCTGCTGTTTAACTTCGAAAGAATATAACTCCCGATCCGGATCTTCCATATATAGATCCATGATTTTCTTCTGTCTGTAGGTTGCCTTTTCATCATCCCAGAGGGCATCAAAATCATATCCGTCTCTGCGCCAGTTGGCAAAGTAGGGGAACCACTCCTTCGATATAAAACCGGCCTTCTTGTCAAAGAATTTCCCATAGGCAATCTCCCCCTGACGGGCGATCAGTTCCCGCCAGATCCAGGGATCATGCTGAGGATCCTCGCACCACCAGTGATGCGGCACCGTACGCTCCTCTACCGAGAAGCCGGGAACCGCATTCTTGAACAGCGGAAGGAAACCGATCTCATTGATATATGAAGTTAATTCATCGACTGTATGGATGCAGTATGGGTCACTTTCATCGACACCATACATGATCCATTCTCCGCTTTCGTTTGGCATGATTGTACCCCTATACGTTCCTTATATACTGAAAGGAAGTTTCGTAGTTACAAGGAATGGATTGAATTCTAATAGAATTTTTGGATTTTCTCGTACTTATCCGTTTCATGATTCCATAAAACAAATTCTTTTTTTACCTGGTGATAACAAATAATATTTCCAGATGCCTCAATCCCAACTGGGTACAACACATTATTTTTAAATAATCTGTTATAGATTTCATAAATACTATTTTTGTCTTTCGGATTGTACGAAAATAGTGATTGAAAAATATACTCTTTTCTTTTATCTGTATCAATTAAAAACTCAGATGGACGTCCACCGTTATTTTCCGTAAGACAATTTATTAAATCATTCGGCAAAATAACGTCGTGTAATTTTATAAATTCGTTAATTACTGTTTTATTAGGCAGTGGCTTTACATATTTCCAATTTTTAATACTTTTCATAGTCCTTTACATCCTCCTTAATATCCACCACCCCAGATTGCTCTACCTCCGGTATGTCCCGTGATGGAATGTACTAAATCGTCAACTAACTGTAAAACTCCAGTTTCCTCATTATGATGCCAAACAAATCCATCTGGTGCTACTCCAGTTTTAATTCCATCCACTATCTGTTCAAACTGTTCATCTGTAAAAAACTTTAGTAAAGAAGGATCTTTCTCAGTTTTCTCAACCAATTGTCTATTAGCTTCTTTAAATTGAGTGAAATTTGATTTATCAAACATCTCTTCAGGTAATTTTGCATCAAATGCTGAGTCGAATTTAGGGAACACACCTTCTACAAAATTCCCAGTTCCGTCGTCAACAGTTTTTCTAACAAACTCCACTCCTGTTTCCGGATGAACCTTCCCCTCAAGTCCTTGATTCCTACACTCCATGTAACGAATGATAACATTCTCATTCTCAGAAGCTTCCTTCACCGTTTTTTCAACACCAGTCTCTGCTACCTCTTTGACTGTTTTTTCAGTTCCAGCCTCTGCCGCCTCCTTGGCTGCCTTTTCTGCTCCGGCCTCAGCTACTTCTTTAG
>JAUNAE010000549.1 GCA_030527765.1 Eubacteriales bacterium | reverse complement strand
TCTACAGATGTATGAAACAGTGAATTCTTACGCGATACCGCATAACTCTTGGCTTAGCTGACAAATAGCTGATCAGGATAAATGGATCATGTCCGATCTCATCGATCTGATATCGATATCTGTCATAGCCTGTATTTTCTGATTCCATTCGATTTACTCTCTCCTGCAGATCGGCCTCCAGCTGTGTATAATACAGATCCGCATCCCGGATAGCCTCATCCGTAGACATGTAACTGGCTCCGGAATAATCAATCAGGTTATGCAAGAACAAAGCGGAACAGGATGTCAGACTGGTAGCAATCAGAAACATCATGGCAATCAGTACACCAATGCTGATGTATACCTTTCTGTTTTCCTTGAAGAAGTTGGTGACCTTGCCGCCAATCTTCTTGATAAAATCCACCGTTCCCTTTGGTGCTGCCACTGCCTGCTCTGCTCGTTTAGCCTTGGCATATTCGCGCTTGATCCTGGCTTTCTGGATCTGCTTTTTCAGAAGTGAACTTCTCTGTAGCTTCTCATCCTTGGCCAGGGCATCCTGATATAGGATTTTCACTGCTTCTTTGTCCGCTTTTGCTTCGTACCTTGCAGATCTGCGGCTGTTTCTTCGGTTACGGTTCCTGACACTTCTCTGTGCCAGTCTTCCCGTACCTTCTGCTCCCATCTCCAGATCATGAACTCCTTTTACTGCAGCATTCTCATCCTCTGATTCAGCAATCTTTCTATGAATGGCCGCCGATGTCATGCCCGCAGCCGCACCGGCAATCTTTTTACCTGTACCGGCAACTTTTCCTTCATTTTCAAATGCCAATTTGCTCTGCTTTTTGCCGATAGCATCCGGCTCATGCTGAACATTTTTCCCCTTTTTGGAATGCTCCTTCATGGAAGCTTTCTTTGCTTTCGCCTTGGCTGCATCCGAAGCTTCTGCTTTCGCAGTATCTGCTGCGCCAGTCTCCTCCTGAGCAAATTGTAATCGCCTCTTTTGTTTCGGGCGTTTGGTTCCGCCGTTCTCATCCTTTCGGGAATCACCACGGCTGGTAGAGAGGTGGCGTTCCTTTTCAAGAAGCTTTCCCTCGTCGGCACTCTGTTCCTGTGTACGAAACTTTCCTGCCTGCTTTTTCTTTCTGCTGGCACTTAAATCCGTGCCATCGGGTGCATTTTCCATTGCATCCCTTGCTCCCACATCCTCTTCGGATCCATGGAAGTTTCTATTCTTTCTTCTGCCACTGACGGGAGCATCACGGGACTGCTGTGCATGGCGACTGCTTCCCATGCGTTCATCTGATCCCAGATGATTCTTTCGCTCCAGCTTCATATCTCCCGCTCTGCTACTGACCCGGACAGTGGAATTCTCAGCCAGGTTTTCTTCTACAAGACCATCCTTCGTCATCTTCTGGACGGTCTTATCCCTGGCCTTCATTCTCTGATCTGCCAAATCAATTACCTCCTCTTAGTAAATGGTATTTCCCAGTGAAAACAGTAACAGCATGATGCTGAATCCACAGAAAATGCCTAAAACAAACGCAAAAACCAAGCATGCGATGATCATCCCTACAGACATATTTAGTTTCCTCCCTGTTCTTCCGGTTTTGTGGTAAGGAGCTTATAGATACTGGTGCTTTTTGGAAAATGATCCACAAACGGAATGATGACATTTCCATAAAACAGAAGTCCCTCGCCTTCGTTACTGTTGGTTACATAGGACAGCTGAGTCGGTGAAATGTTCAGCTGCTTTGCAAGAATCTGTCTGTCACCGGATGCCTGGTTCAGCATGTAGATGAAATCAGAGTTCTCAAAGATATTCTCAATCTCTCGACTTGCCAGAAGGTCCTTGATATTCTGGGTAATACCGGTAGGAATACCGCCCCACTTACGGAATCTCTTCCAAATCTCAACGGAATAACTGGCTGTCTGCTCCTCCTTCAGAAGAAGATGGAACTCATCGATATAATATCTGGTGGATTTGCGTTCTGCTCGGTTGATCGTTACTCGGTTCCATACCTGATCCTGTACAATCAGCATGCCGATCTTCTTCAGCTGCTTACCAAGTTCCTTGATATCAAAACAGACGATACGGTTATTGATATCAACATTAGCCATGGAATCATCCCTTTTTCAGCTATTCAAATGCAAATAAAAAATGCCCATTCACGAGACCATTTACAGATCTGTGAATGAGCAT
>JAUNAE010000085.1 GCA_030527765.1 Eubacteriales bacterium | reverse complement strand
ATCATGACAGGATATCTGAGCAGATCAGTGACAGCTCATGGAATTAGTAACAGCATTAGGATTAATGTATCAGATCAATATCATCAGGAGAAATGGTGTTTTCGTACAGCGCTAAACCATAGAATCGATGATTATATTTCAGACACACATTACACGGCTCAGGAGATCGATATGATGAATGATATTCTAGCTGGAATTGAGTCGGATCAGAAAAAATTTGATGTGTATGTGGATTTTGATCAGGTTAGAAAAGATATAGCTGAAGCCTTGGTATTTCTTGATATTACAGAGAAAAACGTGAAAGAAGAAGTGATAGAAAACATACGTGAAGAGAAGGTTATTGGATTTTCGGATGTCAGAAAAACGGATAGTAGGCTGCAAGCTAAAAAGAAGACACGAAACATTTTCAGAAAATTATATTTGCCAATGGCAAGCGGGTTTGCAGGAGTGATCGTTTTGGGAGCAACAGCATTGACGGCAGGAGTCATTACATCTATCGCGGATAGATAAAACCACTGATTTAGATAAAATAGGACTGTTTATTTCATTTTGATGTATATTTTTTCGAGAACAGAGGAACTGTAAAATATATATATCAAAACAAACGAGGGAGGGAAATAGCATGAGCGGAGTAGGAAAAGGAATGTTACTGGTGTTAATGATTCTTTATATCGTATCCCCGATAGATCTTATGCCAGGGCCGATCGATGATGTTATCGTACTTTTGATCGGAATAGCAGCACAAAAACGCACAGCTGCAATTGAAGATTGAGGAAGGAGAAAACATGAATTTTTTAAGTACAATAGGAAAAGGATTATTGAACAAACCAGGAGATAAGCTAGAGGCTCGGATAACAAAAACAGGACGACAAGTGGTTAAGCTGTCTCAGGACAACGGGCTTATCAAACGGAGTGCCACAAAATATGGAAACGGAACAGTCGTAGAAACTTTAGTTCGAAAAGGTAAAAAATAAGGAGGAGAAGTATGAGTGAGAGGTTCCCAGGTATTGATTGGTATTGTGATCGCTGCAATTCGTATTTGAATGATCAGCCGGGATTTGATGATCATCATTATGTTTGGAAATGTACGGAATGTGGGCATAAGAACAGCATCTCTTCGGATGACATTTATGAATCCGAAGAAGATTTCCGTAATGTAGATTAGAGGAGGGAGGACGAAATATAATGGCAATTTGTTCAAGATGTGGAAGAGAATTTGATTTGTCATACGCGAGACGCAGCATAGGAGGGCGCTATGGTGCGGGAACGTATAATGACTATTATCCAGATGGTGACGTATGTGAATATTGCGCAACGGAGGAAGTCAGTGCTGATTATAATGCCGGAGCTGAGATCATAGAATTAATGGGCACTGGATGGGATGACGATTAATTCTATGCGATTGTGTTTCGACAACTATTGAATTGATATATATCGCTATAGGCCAGGTTATACTGTGGTAAGAAGGGTAGAATAGTTGCGATATGTAAAAGCACAAAATGTAGATATTGCTTACATAGTAATTAAGAAGGAGATCAGAAAATGACAAGAGAAGAATTAAAAGAACAGATCGATGAATTAATGAGACAGTATGCCGACGAAGAAATTGATGGGGATACTTATAAGCGAAAGATGATGGAATTAACCACATCTGCTCGTGAGGAAATCGACGAAGATTAATCTACTGCGCATGTAGCTGGGACGGAAAATGCTTGGCCATTATAACGGGAAGGTGTCACTTGAAACCGACACCTTCTTTCTTTTTGCCAAAAACTTCTTGAAGGCAGAACAAATGTTTGCTATAGTATAAACATCGAAAGCAAACTGCTTCCGATAGAATGAAAGCGGTATGAGTAGCATAGAAAGGTAGCGACATGAGAAAGAAAGATTCAGACCTGATGAATAGAATACTGACATATATCAGCGAGTATTATCTGCAGCATGATGCGACACCTTCCACGACGGAAATTGCAGAAGCAATGGATATTGCAAGAGGTACCGCATATAAATATCTGGTTGCGATGAATGAAAATCAGATGCTGACATATCGAAATGGACAGATCGATACTGATTCATTGCCAAAGATTCAGGCGGATCGTGAAGAAGTGTCTGCGCTTGGCAAGATAGCCTGTGGTGATCCGGTACAGGAGGAAGAACATTTACTTTACAAGACATCGCTTCCCACTGCGGTGTTTGGTAAAGGTCCGTTTTATATCCTGTATGCCAAAGGTGATTCCATGGAGGATGCCGGAATCGAAGAAGGTGATATTCTGGTGATTCGAAAGAATGCAGATCCTAAGATCGGAGACATCATTGTTGCGCTGGATGAATGTCAGGAAAACACTTTGAAACGCTACGGTGGTGTGGATCGGGAGTCACAGAAGGTACGTCTGGAATATCAGAATCAGGCAGTCTATGGAGACAAAGTGATTTTTGTGAATGAGCTGATCTGTCAGGGTGTACTCAGCCATGTGATTAAGCAGATGTAAGAAATGTGAGGTGAAGCAATTGAGAACATACGATGTGAGATGTCCGATCTGCGGGCATAGGAATAATTGTTATCTGGAAGAGACTGAAGGATGGTTGGAATGTAGTTCCTGTGGAATCTCTATTTATATTGATCCGCCTTATTCCGATATCGAATATTCGGATGAGGCACTTCCCTCAGTGAGAAAGCTGATAAAAAAACAACATCCTTCACTGGAAGGGAAATTCGTCCATATTAGAGAGATAAGTTTTGGAATCGAGGATGATCCTCGTGCTACGCTGCAAAGAAAAGCAGTTTCATAAGTTTGATGAATAGCAAATCGGCAGCGTACAGACTGTATTTATCATATAGAGCTGTGGCGGGTCGGACTGTCGATTCTGATCCCGAAGATCAGGCGCTTTTCAATATATGCATGTTGCGGTTTCTTTCCCTTTGCCGCAATGTGCAGCGACATAGATATAATTCGTCGGGTAGGCGAGAAGGGAGATACAAGTTTGATTAGAAAGGATATTGTTTCCGGAGCACATAATGGCTCCGGAGAGGGAGAAAAAGATGGTACAAGAAAAGAGGTAAAGGAAGAAAGTATTACAGTGTACTGCAGATGCGGACAGCGTCTGTTTGATATGGAACGTAGCTCTACGGCATCTGTTTCAATTAAATGCCAGAAGTGTAGAGCGGTCATGGTTGTAACCATGAAGAATCAGAAATATAAATGTATGGATCAGCGAATGATGGCATATGCCAAATCGTTTGCGGTACATGCGGAAAGATAAATCAATATAGTTCAGAGATAATCTACTGAGCGACCGGATCCGAATGCGAGATACCAACTGCCGGAGTTATCACAAACACACCCTAATTGCCGGGTGCTGTTGTGATGGCTTCGGCTTTTTTATTGCCTTTTTTCGTGTCCCTTAGCTAAGGACACAACCCACGAAAAAAAGACAAACAACTTAATAATACGTCAGCTAATGGGTTTTGGCTGACCACACAAAGAGCGAAACGGTAAGAACCGTGTCGGTGGTCAGTTGCACCCTTTTTTAGAAGGCAAATGTTCTGAGAGTGTCAGAAGTCAGTCTCTGTATCCTATGGTCCTCCGTTTCGCAGGAAATGGAGGATTTTATGATTATTAAATACGAAATGGCATGTAAAGAAGCAGGATTATCAGAGGAAAAGACAGCAGAGATCAGAAGAATGTTTGACGCAGACAACAAGCGAGTAAAGCGCATGAGGGAGCGTAAAGAACGGGAAGGAATATCCTGGGTCAGTGTCACAGATATGAGCAGGGAAGAAGCAGAAGATTTCGAACTGGAGGATATGAATGTTGATGTAGAGGGAAGTGTGATTCATTCTCTGACATTGCATGAACTCCGAGGATATCTGATGGAACTGCCGGAAGAAGATCGGGAATTTCTGTATGACTGTTTTGCTGATTGTCCGGATGCCAATAAGCGTGTGGCGGAGAAATACGGAATGACGATCGGGAAGGTAAGGTATAAAAAGCTGAAGCTGATCGAGCTGTTAAGAGAGCGATTCCATACAGAACTGTAAAGAAAAATAGCAATGGATCATGTCGGAAATGTCGACAAAACGGAAGCTGTGTGATACGATATAAATGTTGGAATAACTGACAAAATAAAAATGTTTCAGCAATCTGACAATAATCCGTCCACTACAAGTAAGTGAAGAGGAAGTGTGGAATCTTCTTCATTTATGAACCAAAGAACAGATCCAGGTGTGGAACGTGATCTGTTATGAAATAATAGTGGAGGTGCGATATGAGCAGACCCAGAGTGGAGGTCAGTGTTCCAAACTGGCAGCTTGTTATTCATCCCGGTCCGGAACCGGAGGAAGTATTGGAAAATCTCAGAGATGTCTGGGTGAGATCTGTAATGAAAGAAATCGATGCAATGCATTTGGGATTGTCCGAGATGAGAGAGTTGCGTAAATGTTATGGATTTGATGACAAATAATATTATTGAAGAGGTGATTATTTGCGAAAGAGAATAAAAGAAAAAGTTGACGAGCGTAAAGTGGTAATCTATGCCAGAAAATCCATTGTTACGCATAAGGGAGATTCTATCTCTAATCAGGAGGAGTACTGCAAAGAATATGCGAAGCTTCACCTGAATTTACCCGCAGATTATGAGTACGACATTTATGAAGATGAAGGAAAGAGCGGATATTATTCTGATCGTCCTGATTTTCAAAGAATGATTCATGATGTGGAGCGAGGAAAAATTCGTGCTATTGTCTGCTATAAGCTGGATCGAATCAGCCGTCGAATGTCCGATTTGACGGCAATGATCAATTTCCTGAATAAGTACAACTGTGCACTTTTGATCAGTTCAAACAATCTGAATACACAGGATAGTAATTCAAAGATGATGATTCAGATGTTGGGTATGATTGCTGAGTTTGAGCGCGATATCCTGACAGAACGTATTACCGATAACCTGAGTGAGCTGGCAAAAGACGGGAGATGGATGGGCGGTATTCCGCCTACCGGTTTTACAACAGAGCGATCAAAGTATGGTACCGGAAAAAGAAAGACTGCGTTTACATATCTTGTTCCGATTCCTGAAGAAGTGGAATTGGTAAAGCATATTTTTGAGGTTTTTCTATCCACCAGGCGATTGACAACAACAAAGAATATTCTGAATAAGGAAGGATACAAAACTAAGTTTGGTTATCCTTTCAGGGAACGTGCGGTCAGCGATATAATCCGTAATCCGGTATATTGCACAGCGGACGCAAGATCTTATAAATACTTTTTTGAGAACGATTGTAATATTTATGGAGATAAAGAAGAGTGGGATGGAACTCACGGCGTTGCAGCATCGAATCGTCGTCTTGAATTGACAACAGAGGCGGATGATTCTACGTTTCTGAATCCAAATTTTACATCATCTACCGAAATGCGCGAGATGAGTGAATGGATTGTGGCTGTTGGAAAACATCCGGGGCTCATTTCTTCGAAACAATGGTTAGAGGCTCAGGAATTACGAGACAAGATTTATGAGCACTACTCAAGACCACACAGAGCTACGAATGCATTATTAGGCGGACTTATGTACTGCCCGATTTGTAATCGCAGGCTACGGGTAATTACCGAGAGTGGAAGATACACACATGGCAAACCAAGATTCAAGTATTCCTGTCCGAATGCGGTAAGAAAAGGATCATGTACGTTTCAAGCAATTCGTGGTGTGGACTTTGATGAATATGTGGTAAAGGAGTTAACACGGTTGGGGCAGACGCAAGCGGTAGAAGTTGCAGATCTGATTGATGCAGATACAATTGCAAGGCTCGAAGATGATGAAAATGTAGTAGAATGCAATAATGATTTTACAGGAAAGACAGTCATTCCGTTTGCAACATCATCTTCATCCGGAATGGGCGAGAGCGGAGAGATTCTGAAGGGTTACGCAGGAACCGGTAACTGGCTGGAGGGCAAGAGATTTCAGTCAAATGAAGATACGGCAAATGCAAAAGAGTGGGCGGCATCTTTAACACAGTAAAAGATAAGAAGAGTAAAAATGTTTCACAGCTGGTAAGTTCAAGAATAACGAACGGATATTGGACAGCAGCGAATGCCGCTAAGATATGGTGATATTCTGAAGGAGAGGTTAAGAATATGAAGATTACAGTTATTACATCAAGCGCTCACAGACATGGAACAAGTGCAATGATGGCAGATGAATTTATCAGAGGAGCAAAAGAAGCAGGACATGAAGTCTTTCGATTCGATGCAGCATTTAAAAGCATCCATCCCTGTATCGGATGTATGAAGTGCCAGGCGGGAGATAAGGTCTGTGTGTTCAAAGATGACATGCAGGAATTGAATCCGGAACTTGTTGCTGCGGACATGGTTGTACTGGTAAGTCCCATCTACTATTTTGATGTAAACGGACAGATGAAAGTGACTATCGACAGATTTTTTGCAAATAACATGGATTTATATGGAGCAGCTAAGAAGTTTGCCCTTATTACCACAATGGCAGATCCTGCGTTTGCTGCAGAAGGAGCAAACACAACATTCAAGCTGATTGCCGATCTGTATAAATGGGAGGTTGCAGGAATCATCAATGCGGAAAATTCCGGAGATGCAGAAGCTTTGAAAAAGACGGATTTCCTGAACAGAGCATATGAATTTGGCAGGAGTGTTCACTAGAGAATGTGAAGCGCCTGCATCGGTTGAAATAAAAAACAGATCGGTTTGTCTGAACAGTGATATCAGAGAAGTACCGAAGGAACTGAATAATTGATAAAGCAGGATGACCGGATCTCTCATGCAGCATGAGGAGATTCGGTCATTTGCTGTGTGTTAATAAGATATGAGAAGGCTGCAGTTTGAGCTGGATAGAATTCGCAGAGAACGTAAGGCAGATTCACTGGTCGGATAAATGGGAATTGAGTCGTCTCCGGTACTGATTGGGTGAGAAACCGAACTTTTTCTGAAACTGTTTATAGAAGTTCGAATAGTTCTGGAAACCGGATAATTGTGCGATTACCTGGACGGGAAGCTGTGTAGTCTGCATCAGCATACAGCTCTGATTGAGCCTGAGCTGTATGAGATAATCACTGATGGTAAGCCCCAGATATCGATTAAACTCCCGAGAAAGATGATACTTGCTCATGTTGACATTTCCGGCCAATTGATCCAGAGAGAATTCTGTTGCAAAATTGGTATCCAGATAGCTTTTCGCAGCTACGATAAAGGCCGGAATGGTATCGCTTTGAAATTTTTCTTTCATTATATCCAACAGATGAATCTGAAGAAGTGCAGAGATTTCCTCATCGCGAAGCAGAATTGTATTTTGACATGCGCGAAGCAGATTCTCCAGATTCGTCTGGTATAATCCCGGATTTGAAATATGGAAAAGAGGTGTTCTGCTGCTGTAAAACCGATCAAAATAATGTGCTGCCGTGGATCCTGAGAAGTGAAGCGTGCTGTGATACCAGTGGTTGCCGCTGGTGTAGTAGCGCTGCGGAAGATTACAGTCTATGAAGAAACCGTCGCCTCTGGTCAAATGATACGTATTTCCGTCATATTCAAGTGTGCCATTTCCATCATAGGTATATAACAGCAGGTAAGATGCGTAGTCACTGCGATTGGTCATGTAGCGTGGACCTGCGTCAAACAGGCCAAAGGCATGCAATACAAGAAAAAGAGTTCGAGCCTCCACGTTTGCCGGTGGAATATACAGGAACTTTCCGTGTCCATCCAGTACAAAATCTACATTTCCCTGATTTTCCGGATAAAAATCGCTGATGGAAGCGAACGTTGTCCGATATTTATCTCCATTTCTAAACGTGGCAAAATCAAATGCCATCGTCGAATCAATATCAACAAATGTAATATTCTGAAACATCATAGAACCTCGTATGTGTATTCACAATCAAACAGCAACAAAAGAAATATTTGCAGCAACAAGAAGAATGGTTCTTCTATTTTTTCTATTGTAAGATGCGAGTAAAGAAAAAGCAACGTTTGGTCAATAGAGGAAAGGGATTATTATGGCATGGAGTTTTATAGAGCCTGAAATGGGTGGTTTAAAGGCGGATCAACGCTATTCGGCAAGTTATATTCGCAAGCAGTTTACTGTTGAGAGTAATTTGCAGGGAGCACAGATACAGATGACAGCACTTGGTGTATACCATGTATGGATCAATGGCAAGAAAGTAAATGAAAATGCATGGCTGCTTCCGGGATTCACAAATTATGAGAAACGTGTACAATATCAGGTTTTCGATATCGGGTCTTATTTGAAACCCGGAAAGAACGTTTTTCTCTGTGTGCTTGGAGATGGATGGTACAGAGGCGCGGTTGGCAGTTTCAGCAGAACATGTGCATTTGGAACACAGTTAAAACTGGCGGTACAGTTAGAGATGCAGTACTGCGATGAATCCAGAAAGACCCTGGTTTCGGATGAGAGCTGGATTGCGACGCAGAATGGTCCTTTGCGAAAAAATGATTTGAAACTTATTGAGGAGTATGATGCACGGTTGGAAGAGAAGGCATGGAATGATGCGGAGATCTCGGATCATGAACTTTTACATGCCGATAAAGGCTGGCATGCATGCAGGACTTCACATTACAACGGCGAGGTTGTGGAATCCATTGCGGAACCTGTCCGTGAGCATGAACAGTTTGGTGCAGCCGTTTTGCATACGCCAAACGGGGAAACGGTTGTGGACTTTGGTCAGAATCATACCGGACACATTGAGTTTTGCGTAGAAGGACATGAAGGACAATGTGTGGAATTGCTCCTGGGAGAGACGCTGGATCCTGAGGGGAATTTCACTATCAAAAATCTGGAAGGGGAAGGCCGTGCGGCGAAGATGATGCCGTTGGGACAGCGTGTCAAATACACACTGCGGGAAGGAACGCAGACCTATCGGGTTCAGTTCTTAACTTCCGGGTATCGATATGCACTTGTGAAGGCATGGCCGGGTGAAGTAAAGGCGGATGCATTTCGCAGCTTTGCCCTGTATACCCCTATGAAGGAATTGGGGCATTTTTCCTGTTCCAATGCAGAAATCAATCAGCTTATTGAAAATGTGCGCTGGAGTATGAAATCAAATTTTGTGGATATTCCGACGGATTGTCCGCATCGGGAGCGTGCAGGCTGGACAGGGGATGTAAATGTTTTTGCTGATATGGCAAACTATCTGGCAGATACAAGGCTGCCCCTGCGGAAGTGGATGGCTGATTTGGTTGCAACACAGGATGAGAAGGGCGGCATTCCCAATGTTATTCCGGATATTCCGATGCTTGGTCGGGAAAGTTCCAGTGCAGGCTGGACAGATGTAGCTGCCAGACTTCCGCTGAAGCAGTACTGGTACTACGGTGAGAAAAGTGATATGGAAGCAGCCTATCAGACTGCGAAAAAGTATGTGGATCTAAATGTGAATCGCGCCGGAAAGAAAGGGTTAAAGAGCCTGTTTCAAAATAAAAAATATGCTGCATACATTCTGGATACCGGATTTCATTACGGAGAATGGCTGGAACCGGACGGAAGCAATATGACCGATGCTGTAAAAGCATATCTTACTCCGGATGCGGAAGTGGCAACCGCCTGGTTTTATGATTCTGCAAAAAATGTCTCAATTATGGCAGGTTTACTTGGGAAAACAGAGGACGAGAAACATTACAAAGATCTATCAGAAGAAATCAAACGTGCCTATCAGGCGGTATTTCTGACCAATGGAATTGTGCATTCAAAGCGGCAGTGCAAATATGTGCGCCCGCTTTCCATGGGATTGATTGAAGCTGCACATGTTGGAGAAGTTGCCAAAACTCTGAATGAACTGTGTATTCGAAATCAGTATCATGTTGGGACCGGATTCCTGACCACGTATCGTTTGCTGCAGGTTTTAACAGATCACGGATATGCAGATACAGCCTACCGCATTCTGGAAAACGAAGACTGCCCGGGCTGGCTGTATGAAGTAAAGAAAGGTGCGACAACGACATGGGAAGGCTGGAAGGCAATTGACCCGAGCGGAAAACTGAATCCATTGTCACAGAACCATTTTGCGCCGGGAGCGGCCTTGTCATGGCTGTTTTCTCATTGTGCTGGTTTACAGGCGGCAGAACCGGGATTCAAAAAAATTCTTGTAAAACCGATTCCGGGAGGCAGTCTCACATGGGTGAACTGCGATTATGAAACACCTCATGGCATGATTCGTCTTGCATGGAAAATCGTCGATCGGGAATTTCAATTGGAGTTGAAGCTGCCGGAAGGCGTTTCTGCTGAGATTGTACTGCCGAATGGAGAGAAGATTATTGGAGCTAAAGACGGATGCTACGCGTGCAGATACGAACAGTAATCGCAGGGAGTATGATTCTTAGAGTAAAAATGAGGAGACTATAAGATGAACGATAAAATTAAAGGAAAAGAAAAAATTGCATATGCATTTGCCAATATGGGTAATATACCTGTCACAATGATCGTCAGTTCCTTTTTGCTGATTTTCTATACAAATGTAGTCGGAATCAGTCCGGCAGCATGTGCTACATTATTTTTGATTGCCAGAATTTTTGACGCAGTTAATGATCCGCTTATCGGATATTTGATCGATCGTGCTCCACGGACAAAACTGGGAAGATTTCGTACGGTATTGATCGTAGGTTCTATCTTGTGCGGGTTGAACTACCTGCTGCTGTGGTATGGGCCGCTGATGATTCCTGTCGGAAAGCTGGCAATTGCGTATATTTCCTATTTCCTGCTCGGGATTCTTTTTCCGGTCATGGATATTTCATTAAACAGTTTGCTTCCGGTTATGACAAATGATGAGAAGGAGCGTGGAACACTCAGCAGTATCAAAGGTGTTGTATACACACTGACCGGTCTGGTGCTTGGAATTATTGCACCAATGATTATCGGAGAGGTTTCGGAGGCACATGGATATCTGGTATTGATTGCCATTGTAGTAGCGATGATCATCGGGTTATCTGTTATTGGTGCGCTGGGAGTAAAAGAGCGCGTTGAGTTTGAAGATGAGAACAAATACGGAATCAAGGAACTTTTCCGGATTCTGACCTATCGTCCGGTTTGGAGTTTGTTTATTGCAAATCTGCTGTTTGGTGTTGCGAATTATTCCATCATGGCAGTGAATGCATACTATTACACGTATATTTTGGGAAACTTTGAGATGTATGGTTTGGCATCACTGATTTCCATTGTCGGTATGATTCCCGGAATTATTATTTCTGCCAAAATTGCAGAGAAACTGGGTAAAAAGAATGCGTATATTGCAGGATTGATGTGCTTCGGAATTTTACCGCTGATTCGATTACTTGGAACAGCAAATGTACCAATCGTTTTTGCCAGTGTGATTGCTTCCAATTTCGGAATGGGACTTTTGACTCCATATATGTACAGTATTCAGGCTGATAATACGGATTATGTAGAATGGAAAAGCGGCTATCATGCGGAGGCAGCCGTTGCGTCACTGGCCAGTTTTGTAAGTAAGTTTTCCATGGGAATCGGCGGAGCAATTCCGGGTTATCTGCTGGCTTTTGTCGGATTCAATGAAAAAGCAGCCGTGCAGAGTGCTGCCACAAATGAGATGTTAATATTCTGTGCAGTTATCCTTCCGGCCATTGTTTCTGTTGTTGTAGCCGTGATCTTCGGCGTGTTCTATCCACTCACAAAAAGCAAACTGGAAGACATGGGCGCAGAATTAAAGAAACAGAGATAAAAATGATATGTAAATAAAAAATCGCCGATTGTAAAATGAAGTTGCACACTTAATAAAAAAATGATCCACAGGTT
>JAUNAE010000548.1 GCA_030527765.1 Eubacteriales bacterium | reverse complement strand
ATAAAATTCCCAGTTTTAGGATTGGGTATTCCCAGAAATCGGAAAGCCATAGTGACAATCATTGTTATCCAGTACCTTATATTAGTGGATTTATTATAAGTACGTGAAGGAGCATCGCATCGATTTATGGTATAAGATGCGCTGACCACAAAAATCATGGATGCAATTTTACGGGGATACAAAGAGTTCGCGAAACTTAATGTAATGCTTCTGGAAAAATAAGTATAGGAGACACGGAAAGTGATACGAAATATTATCCATAAGGATAAAGGAGAACCGGGTACAGAAACGGCTATAGCCAGGTCTGATAATGATCAGGAACTGATAAGTATCACGGAAGGCATCCTTCTGGATGTCAGAGCTGATAAATCAAAAATCGAAGGGATCCGAATTACTATTGCGCAGTTAGAAACTCTGGGGGCAGGTGTTTCTTCATTGATACCAGCGCTCAGGGCGGTAACGACGACGACTACTTTCAAAACGGATGGTTTGTATCGATTGGCTAATGCAGCTGTAGGAGATACTCTGAAGGAAGCTAAAAACGGAAATTACTGGGGCGCCCTTAAGACATCGGATAATAAATCAAAGTTCCTTCAGATCCAGAAGGCAGATGGGATAACGGCTAAAACCAGTACAATTATGCCAATTGATCCGGCGACCATGATGATGGCAGCAGCACTGTTTTCCATTGAACAGCAGTTAGGACGGATAGAAGAGATTGAAAAGGATATCCTTTCATTTTTGGAGACAGAGAAAGAGGCTGAGGTAGAAGCAGATATCGAGACACTGAATGATATTATTTCTAAGTACAAGAACAACTGGGATAATGCGCATTATATTTCGAGTAACCATAAATTGGTTTTAGATATCCAAAGAAATGCACGTAAGAATATGCTGGGGTATCAAAAGAAAATAGCGCAGGAGATGAATGGCAGACAACTGCTTGTTTCACAGCAGCAAGTGAAAGGGGTATTAAATACGCTGTCTAAGAAATTCCAGTACTACAGGCTTTCACTAGTGTCTTTTGCAATGGCTTCATTGATTGAAGTTATGTTGAGTGGAAATTTCAGAGAAGAAAATATTCTTGCCATTAAGTCTGAGATTGAGGATGCAGCGATGCTCTATCGAGAAGAATTTGGTAAATGTTCCCGCTTTTTGGAGAAGAAGAGCAAAGCAGCTGTTGATACACAGCTCATAAAGGGAATTGGCCAAGCGGGTAAAGCTGCAGGAAACTTCATCGGTAACATACCGATTGTGAAGAATGGGCCTGTTGATGAATTGCTTCAGAATGGCGGAAAGAAGTTGCAAAAGGATGCGAAAGGTCTGGAAACGCAGGCAATAAAGCAGTTTGCTGTTCTTGCTGACCCAATGACTGGAGTTTTTACTCAGAGGCTGAATGATTTAATTCAAATTTATAATAAGACGGAAACGATAGCATTTGATGAGGATAATATTTATCTGATCACAGCCTAGGCGGCATGTAAGATAAAGGGAAGCTGACATGAAAAACTTATTTTTGACAAATTATACGGAGCAAACTTTCTTGGATCGCATTAAGGAGAATTTGCGTCATTGTGATGTGTTCTGGTTTTCTGTCAGCTTTATCAAAAAGGCTGGACTGCAGCTGCTGCTCAAAGATATTGAAGCAGCATTGGCTAGAGGCGCTGAAGGTAAGATCATTACGTCTACGTATCAGAATTTTACAGATGTGGATTCCCTGCGGCAGTTTCTCAGACTTATGGAGGAGTATGACCGCTTTGAATGTCATCTGGACTTTGAGAGCTTTCAGGACAGAGGGTATTCTACGATCGGCTATCACTCTAAAGGGTACTATTTTGAGCAGAAGGAGCAGGCGGAGTTAATTGTTGGTTCTTCGAATATTACGCGTTTTGCGCTTTTGAAAAATATTGAGTGGGATCTTACGCTGTGTGATGGACGGGATAATCCTGCTTTTTTTCAGATGCGTGCGGAATTTCATGACAGATGGGTGGGCACGTTTGTGCTTGACCGTGAGCTGATCCAGCGCTACATGGAGAAACTGAACTATGTCATCGAGAGATGGGATATGGATTATGACCTGGCGGTGGATAAGATTTGTCCTAACTATATGCAGCGTAAGGCGATTAAGGAGCTTAATCGCTATCGTGTGATGGGCGTGAAGAAAGCGCTCATTGTCGCCGCAGCCGG
>JAUNAE010000547.1 GCA_030527765.1 Eubacteriales bacterium | reverse complement strand
GGAATCCAACTTAATTTTCAAAAAAAATTGTCTTGACAATGGGGTGCACTTTAAAATATGACTGCTTGGTACTGCTGTACCTTACAGTCATAGAATACTTTTTTATGAGATTGATTTGGTCGCATGAAAAGCGACATTCTGATCAGCCGCCCAGAAGAGACTGATCAAATGCAAATAATGCTTCGTTGATTTCAAAGATATTGTAGTTTCCTTTACGAATGAAATATTCAATGATGATATCGAACTTATTGGAATGTGACAATGCATAGCCTGCCTTCATCAGCATATCCTTCGTCTCATCTAGAGACAGCTCCAGTGCAATGGAGAATGCAATTGCGGTCTGCTTGCTTGGTTTATAATTCACATCGCTTCTAATCTTGGAGAAGAGCTTTCGATCAATATTTGCCCGCTTATAACATTCGCTATCCTTCATGTCTGCTTCATCTATTTTTCTAAGAAGCATCTGTGAGAAGCTCTCATCAATCTGATCAAGTGCATCTTCCAGGGAGAAGTCATCAGGAACTGTACCAAGGCTCGGTGTCATCATCTCTTCTGAATCGAAACTGATTGCTGCGGCTTCCTCTAACGAAGGCAAAGACATTTTAGCTAATTCTTGTCTTTGCATCATGCGATATTTGGAATCCTCATGCTCTTCCACATAATGATCATCAATGAATTCCTGAATATCCGCAAATAGTTTTTCTCCGATCTGCACTGCCTTCTTATCGAAGATAACTATGTAAACTGTCATTTCATTTTCAATGAGAAATGCACTGATTGTGTTTACAGCAACTTGCAGTGCTTCTGCTTTCGGATACCCATAGATACCGGAAGAAATTAGTGGAAATGCAACTGTCTCACAGCTATGTTCCTTCGCAAGATTCAATGACCTTTGATAACAGGAAGTCAGCAATTCTTTCTCATGATGGCTGCCACCATTCCAGATTGGCCCCACTGTATGAATGACGTATTTTGCAGGAAGATCATAAGCGCCCGTTATCTTAGCATCTCCGGTTTTACATCCATGAAGAGTTTTACATTCTTCAAGAAGTTTAGGCCCTGCGGCTCTGTGGATGGCACCGTCAACTCCGCCGCCTCCAAGCAGAGATTCTTTTGCAGCATTTACGATTGCATCAACTTTAACTTTCGTAATATCATTCCGAATAATCTGTAATGGCATAGATCCACCTCACCTTCAACGCGTATTAATTTACTCTTTTAGCTTATCTTCCACCTTCTCAACTGCATCTGCAGATTCCTCAGTCAGATATCCTTCTTCTGTCAGAATTGGAGTATCCAGTAATGTTTTTATTGTTACGGCAAAGCTTGCACAGGAAGCAATTACTTTCTTCGATTCCGGTCGATACATCCTGCAATCTTCGCCTTCATTTTTCAAGATATGTCAATCAAATCATTCCTATATTATTCGAATCTCGGATCTAAACTGAGACAGTCTTCTCATCATACCTTTCTATGTATAACTCACGCAATTGTACTAGTTTCGGAAAACTATTCAATGCTTCGAATCCTTTTCGATCCAAATCGTGAATATACAATTCAGGACTGTATGCCATTATCACTTTCCCCCTTCGTGATCGTTTGATACAAACTCAACGACATCCTCCAGCTTACAATCTAACGTGGCACACACCTTCTCAAGAATATTTAAGCGTACATCTTCATTTTTTCCCATTTTTGCCATTGCATTTGTACTGATCTTAGCTTTGTTTGTCAGCTCTGTCTTGCTCATATTCCGTTCAGCAAGTAACTTCCATAATTTGTTGTAACTGATTGCCATATGATATTCACCTCGATCTTCATAACATACGATAGAAACTATTCTTAATTATCATTATAAAAATGTATCTTGAGTTTTGCAAGATGCAATATATCATTTTCTCAAGTATCAATAATAAAATCTACTTCTTATTTTCTCCTTTTAACGCATCACTAGAAATGCCAGAAATCCCCCTGGGATAACAGTATCTTCTACATTGATTCCACTTCCTGTGACAGTAAAAAACCCTGTAGCAAAATGGCAATTACCACTTCACTACAGGGATATTAAAGCAATCATCTCACAATATGTTCTACGATTTCTCCAATAATCATATTATGTGACTCACCATAGATAATGTTGTTACTAATTCCATGAGCTGTCACTGATCTGCTCAGATATCCTGTCATG
>JAUNAE010000084.1 GCA_030527765.1 Eubacteriales bacterium | reverse complement strand
GATGCGGGAAGTACAGAGGATATTCTTTGGATACAATTTTTACAATTTTTCCGGTCTCTTCCATGAGAAGCAGTTTCACTGCGGAAGTTCCCAGATCAACTCCGATAAAATACATAGTGATTTCCCCCTATAGATTTTTTTCTGTAAAAGTCCTATGATGTGGCAGCGCATTTCGTGCCTGCACGCAAATTCCTGACAATAAAAAGGCTGCCGGCTCTGAACGATTGCTAAGTTCAAAGTCCAGCAGCCTCCTTTTAATTCTTAAATCTCGTTGCCGGTTTGCCGTAAACGGCAGCTTCCTTAACGATTAAAACGTGAATCTCGTAAGATGATTATCTCCATGGATTCTCTGTTGGATATCTTACGCCTGCAGGCTGATTGTATCCAATCTCATCCACTGCAACACCGATATATTTGAATACCTCGAAGAGTGCTTTTCCTGCATGTCCGAATGCAACAGCTCCGTGATGCGGATATCCACCCTCGATCAGAACGTGACGATAGAATCTTCCCATCTCCGGAATTGCGAAGATACCGATGGAACCAAAGGATCTGGTAGCTACCGGAAGAACCTCACCCTGTGCAATGTAAGCTCTCAAAATGTTGTCTGATGTGCTCTGCAGACGGAAGAATGTGATATCTCCAGGAACGATATCTCCCTCGAGAGTACCCTGAGTAACCTCGATCGGAAGGTTTCTTGCCATGATCATCTGATATTTCATCTCGCAGAAGGACAGTTTGGAAGAAGCGGTGTTTCCACAGTGGAATCCCATGAATACATCCTGAAGGGTGTAGTCATATTTGCCCTTGATATCCTCATTGTAGAGATCCTTCGGTACAGAGTTGTTGATGTCAAGCAGGGTAACTGCATCCTGAGTTACAACAGTTCCGATGAACTCAGACAGACATCCATAGATATCAACCTCACAGGAAACCGGGATTCCGGCTTTTGTCAGACGGCTGTTAACATAGCAAGGAACGAATCCGAACTGTGTCTGGAATGCCGGCCAGCATTTTCCTGCGATTGCAACATATTTACGATATCCTTTGTGCTCCTCAACCCAGTCTTTCAGAGTCAGCTCATACTGAGCAAGTTTTGGAAGGATGCCAGGTTTCTTGTTTCCTTCGCCAAGCTCCTCTTCCATCTCTTTAACAACGTCCGGAATACGCGGGTCGTCTGCATGTTTGTTGAATGCTTCGAACAGGTCAAGCTCAGAGTTCTCCTCGATCTCAACGCCGATGTTGTAAAGCTGTTTGATCGGTGCATTACATGCAAGGAAGTTCAGCGGACGTGGTCCAAAGCTGATAATCTTCAGGTTGGTAAGTCCCTCGACTGCTCTTGCGATTGGAAGGAACTCATGGATCATATCTGCGCAGTCCTCTGCGTCACCAACCGGATATTCCGGAATGTAAGCTTTTACGTTGCGAAGCTGCAGGTTGTAGCTTGCATTCAGCATACCGCAATATGCATCACCACGTCCGCCGATCAGATCGTTTCCACTCTCCTCAGCTGCTGCGATGAACATCTTCGGTCCGTCGAAATGTTTTGCAAGAAGTGTCTCGGAAATCTCCGGTCCGAAGTTTCCAAGGTATACGCACAGAGCGTTGCAGCCTGCTGCTTTGATATCCTCAAGAGCCTGAACCATATGGATCTCGCTCTCAACGATACAGATTGGACATTCGTAGATGTCTGCTGCATCATATTTCTTTGTATAAGCCTCTACAAGTGCTTTTCTTCTGTTAACAGAAAGTTCTTCCGGGAAACAGTCACGGCTTACTGCTACGATTCCCACTTTTACAGTTGGCATGTTGTTCATAATCCCATTTTCTCCTTATACATTATAATAGATTTGTGTAACTACTCAGTGACTTCATAGTTACGATTAGCATAACCACCAGAAACCGGCAGCTATGGTATTACATTTCACACAAATAGCACTCTTCCGAACCGCCATTCATGCTTACCTGTTTGTATAATAACACAAACCAGTGCAGTTTTCGATATTTTTCTTGTCTATTTTGCTGTAATTTTTTGACCTCATTCCGGAGTTTTCTTTTTTCGAATCTCACTTGGCAGAAGGCCGTAGCGTTTCCGGAACTCTTCCGTCAGACTTCGACTGCTGCAGAAGCCATTTTCCTCAGCAATTCTTGCAATGGTATGGTCTGTATTCACCAGATCGCGATAGGCATAGGCGGTTCTGAGATCCTGAAGATAGCTTTTGAAATTTACCTGAGCATATTTCCGGAACATACGTGACAGGTATGCATCGGAATACCCAAACTGCTCTGCCAATTTTGACAGGGTCAGTTCATCCCGGTAATGTTCCTTCATATATCCGGTGATTCTTGAGAGATCATCCAGTCTTCGACTCTGTTTCACTTCATAGTCTCCAACTTCCCGAATACGGAAGTGGCAGATCATCTGGTAAAGAATCTCATTGTAGAGTGCAAGACTTCTGTACTCCCATCCCAGAGCCTTCTCCTGATACACCGCAAACAATTCTCTGATTTTCCCTGCCAGAACGCTCTGAGCTTCTCTGTCTCCTCCGTGAAAACGAATGAAACGATCTGCTGTATAATAGTTTTCGAACTGTTCCAGAGGAATCTGAAGGACTGCCGTATCATTCGCCTGCCGGGCATGAATGGAGTGTACTTCATTGGAATTAATGATGATAAAATGTCCTGCCGTCAGAGGAATTTCTTTTCCATTCAAAAAGAAGCAGAGCTCTCCTTCCATCACTGCGAATATTTCAATGGAGGTATGCCAATGTCGTTCTCTCACATAACTTCCTGTCCCGCCTTCAAAGGGAAACATTTTAAAAGGCATCCCCTCATCCGGGATAATCAGTTCGTGCTGAAATTCCATATCCTAAATCCTTCCTGTTACCTGATATTTGTTTCTATTATACAGGATATTTGCTTCTATTTCTACGGAAGTATCTGTTGTATGCGATTCTTACTGAGCATTTCCGGAAATAGCGTTTCCTATAAATCCAGAAACAGCCAGGCACGAGGCCTGGCTGTATGATTTTTATAAAATCTTTTAATTATAAAATATCGTCTCTGCGGATGTAACCCGGTTTGTCTTCGGTTCCGACGATCTCTTTTACTTTGATTACTCGAGCCCATTTGTCGATGATCTGGTTCTCAATACGAACTCCCTCACCGATCTCTGCGTAAGCAAGGATGACACTGTTCTTTACAACAGCACCCTTATGGATCTTAACACCACGTCCGATTACGGAATTCTCCACTACACCCTCGATCTGGCATCCGTTTGCAACGAAGGAATTGCGTGCTTCTGCGTCGCCAAAATACTGTGTCGGGCAGGAATCGGTCGTATGTGTATAAATCGGCCACTTCGGTGCAAATACACTGTCAGCAACGTCGATATCGAGCATTGCAAGGTTTGCATCATAGTAGTCCTGAATATCAGTAATATCAGCAAGGAATCCTTTGTGCTGAATTCCGCGAACATCAAGCTCTGCACACTCTTCTTTGACAATCTTTGCCAGAGTGAAAATTGAGGACATTTTCTTTGCCTTGCGAATCAGATCCAGGAAGAGATCTTTCTCCATAACATAGGTTTCCATGAAGAGATTCTTCTCTTTGGTGTTACCCTGGTTACGGTCAATAGAAAGAACACCCTTCTGTTTGTTCAGAACGAGTACATCACTGTTCAGGTAACGCTCTCTTGCATTGTCAATCTTCTGATAAAGAAGAGAAATGTCTGCACCGGACTCCTCATGTTTGTCGATCAGTTCATCGAAGTTCTGTGTATATACCATATTTGCCGGAGCAATGATCACATATTTCTCTCTCATTCTGGAGATCAGATCGATGTTCTCCATGTAACCTTCGATATCTGTGTTGTAAACCGGATTCACAACGTTTGTCTCGTTGAAGAGAATCTGCAGTTTACCTCTCTTGGAGTTGATGTTGTAAATACGTCCGGATCCAAGATGCTCTGTCAGGGAACGAGGATTGTTGCCGTTCACATACACCTGAATACGATCAATTCCACTGTTGCTCATGTTTGAAATAGGGAAATCGATAACACGATAACGACCCATAAAAGAGAATGCGCTGATCGGACGATTATCCTGCAGTCCCTCTACATGAATTCTGCTCGCAGGAGGAGCTACAATACCAAACGCTCTTGCCATCTTATTCTACCCCCTTCACACGTTTTGCAACTAATAAGATATTCTCACTGTCTGCGCTGCCGACTTTTGCACCTTTTCCAATGCGAACTTTGTCTGCAACGAGAGCTCTTACAACCTCTGCGCCTTCTTCAACGACTGCATCCGGCATAAGAACGCTGTCAATAACTTTTGCTCCAGGTGCTACTTTTGCTCCGGTAAAAAGAACGGAGTTCACAACTTCACCTTCAATACGGCAGCCCTGAGTAGCATATACACCCTTCACTTTCGCCTCCGGCCCAATGTACTGCGGCGGAGCGGAAACATCCTCAGTGTAAATTCTCCAGGTGGTGTCTGCAAGATCCAGCTCATTCTTCGGATCCAGAAGGTCCATATTAGCCTCCCAGAGAGAATCGATGGTTCCTACATCTTTCCAGTAACCCTTGAACTGATAAGCTACCAGAGTACGTCCATCATTCAGAAGAGTCGGGATAATATCTTTACCAAAGTCATGGTTGGACTCCGGATTCTTCATATCTGCAAGAAGAAGTTTACGCAGTGTCTTCCAGTTGAAAATGTAAATACCCATAGAAGCAAGGTTGCTCTTCGGCTGTGCCGGTTTCTCCTCAAATTCTACGATCTTACCGTTCTCATCAGTGTTCATGATACCGAAACGGCTTGCTTCCTTCATCGGAACTCCGATAACCGCAATTGTTGCATCTGCATTGTGGTCTTTGTGATATTTCAGCATCTCGGAGTAATCCATTTTGTAAATGTGATCGCCGGAAAGGATCAGGAGATACTCTGGATCATAATTGTCAATAAAATCGATATTCTGTGAAATCGCATCTGCGGTTCCGCGATATACATCCAGGTTTGCGTCTGCTTTCTCACGAGGCGGAAGTACAAATACACCACTGTCTTTTGTATCAAGACCCCAGCGTCCGCCAGAAGCCACATAACTGTTCAGTAATACAGACTCATACTGAGTCAGAACGCCGACAACGTCGATTCCGCTGTTCGCACAGTTGCTAAGTGGAAAATCTACGATTCGGTACTTACCGCCGTAAGATACGGCCGGCTTTGCCACCTTGTTGGTCAGATCCAACAGACGGCTTCCACGCCCTCCGGCGAGGATCATTGCTAACATGTTGTTCTGCATTTTATAACCCTCCATAATAGCCAGATATGTTATATATCTTTTATTAAAGTTATCACAATTTTGACGATTTATCAAGGGGATGCGCAGAAAACATTGTCATACATTCACAATTTTTCCATCTATTCTTATGCGTTTTTTCGTCTTTTGTCCAAAGTTTCGGAAATGTGCTATAATTCCGGTGGTTCCATGTTATAATTGCACCCAAATTGACAAGGAGGAATGTTTCTTACTATGGATTCCATACATTCTGATAAAAAAATTTTTCTCTCTGATCTGGATGGAACACTTCTGACAGACCAGAAAACCATCACTCCTGCTACCAGAGCTGCTCTGGATCAGTTCGCAGCTGCAGGGAATGTGTTTGCCATTTCCACCGGCCGACCTATGGCAGGTGCTCTCAAAGTCCAGGCACAGTACGAGCTTGCCTATCCGGGAAGCTACGTTGTTGCTTTTAACGGTGCCGAAATTTATGACTCTTCTGCCGGCAAGACCATCTATCGTGCCGAAGTGGATTTATCTGTTACCGAAGAAATTCTCGCTATGGCTGCTGAGAGACAGGTACACTGTCAGACATATAGGGATCAGTACATCATAAGTCCTTCTTACAATGAACATCTCGCCTTCTACCGCAGCGGAAGCAATCTTCCTGCAATCATCAATGAATCAGTTATGGAAGAAATAACAGAACCTCCCTGTAAACTGATCGCAGTTGATAAGTATGACAAAGCAAAGCTTGATGCCTTCCGTGACGAGATTCATGCAAAATTCGGAGATACTCTTACAACAATTTTTTCTAATGACTACTATCTGGAAATCTTTCCAAAGGAAGCAGGTAAAGGCGCCGCTCTTCGTCGTCTCTGCGAATATCTTCAGATTCCGAAGTCCCGATCTCTCGCTGCAGGAGATGCCGAGAATGATCTTTCAATGATTCAGGAAGCAGGTATCGGCATTGCCATGAAAAACGGAAGCGATCAGGTCAAGGCTGCCGCTTCCGTAATCACCGAAGAAGACAACAACCACGATGGACTTGTTCCGTTCCTGAAGTAAAGGAAAAAAAAGGGTTCCTTTCGAAGCGTATTGCAAATAACCGCTTGACCAAGCACAAAATTTTTTGTAAAAAAATTCCCTGCCGGTAATCATCCGGAAGGGAATTCTTTTTTATTATTAGGGATATAGGACAAAACGTGTTGATTATTACATAGATTTTCTTTCTGCGATTTCTGCCATCTTCGCATCGTTCAAACGGGTATCTCCATGAACACGGCTGTAAGACAGATAACCATTCATTCGGTCGATCTTGGTCAGGTTCTTGGAACCGCACACCGGGCAGACATCCATTTCCAACTCTTCGTGTCCGCAATCGTCACAGTAAGCCAGAGACAGGTTCACACCTTCGTAGTATCCAAGCTTCATAGCACGGCGAATCAGAGTACGTACAGCCTCTTTGTTGTAGCTTATCGGATAGCGTACATACTGAATCTTTCCACCATTGCAAAGTTCCCAGAAGCGTCCTTCCAGATCCTGTTTCTCAATCGGAGTTACATCCTCTGTTACATGGCAGTGAAAACTGTTGCTGACATAAGGACGATCAGACACACCGCGGACAATTCCGTACATTTTGCGGAACTGCTCAACCTGAAGTCCACAAAGACTCTCTGCCGGAGTTCCGTAGATTGCATAAAGATTGCCGTCCTCCGCTTTGTACTGGTTGACCTTCTTGTTGATGTACTGAAGAACTTCCATAGCGAACTGGCCATCCTCTGCGATGGATTTGCCATTATAAAGCTCCTGAAGCTCGTTCAGAGCGGTAATACCGAAGGATGCGGTCATTGCCTTCAGAAGCGGCTCGATCTTGTCATGCGGGTCCAGGTGACCGCCATAGAAACCACCTTCGCAGTATGCCAGCGGATTGGTAGAAGCACGCATCTGTCCCAGATACTCGTATGTACGAATATGAAGGTTACGGATCATCTCCAGATAGAAATCAAGAACCTCATAGAAATCTCTGTTCTCAGAGCGGGATTTTGCAAGGATCATCGGAAGATGAAGGCTGACTGCACCAATGTTGAAACGTCCAACGAAAACAGGCTTGTCATTTTCGTCAGCCGGAGTCATTCCACCTCTCTCATACCACGGAGAAAGGAACGCTCTGCAGCCCATCGGACTGATCACACGTTTGTACTTCTTGTACATCTCGGCAATATAGCCGTCTCCGGACATGGAAAGCCAGTCAGGATACATGGTCTTTGTGGAGCACTCAACTCCTGCTTCAAAGACATCCTCGCATTCCTTGCCCTTGCCGTGAATCTCTTCGTCATAAAGGAATACAATCTTCGGGAACAGTACCGGTTTCTTGCGGCCGGATTTGCCCTGTCCACCCTGATGAACCTGCAGCAGGGAGATGGTACACATCTTCTCAAACTGCTCTCTTCCAAGTCCAAGAGTCACTGTAACGAATGGATAATCTCCTCTGGAAGAACCAACGGTATTCAGCTTGTACTCAATACCCTGCCAGCCCTGATCATAATCTCTGCGGACCTTATCAAGAGCATACTCTACTGCACGCTCCTCACGGCCTTTCCAGTTCTCATCAGAATACTTCAGGAATTCCCGAACATATTTGTCATAGCTCTTCTTCGCATACGGAGCCAGAATCTTGTCGACCTCAGGAACGGTGAATCCGCCATACTGCTGTGCCGCAGTACTGAGAATAATATCACCCATAACATCGAAGGCGGTATCCAGAGTCTTCGGCTCATTATACCAGACATTACCCATCTCAAAACCGCCTTTGAGTACAGTTGCCACATCGAAAAGACAGCAGTTCATTGTGTCCAGTCGGGCAGACTGATCATGAATGTAAATATAGCCGTCCTTACATGCCTGAAGTTCATTGCGGTTCATAAAGAACTTGCGGTAAAGTTCCTTGTTCAATTCGTTAAAGATCAGACTGCGCTTGGTAGCAACCAGTGCACTGTCCGTATTCGCATTGCTCTTATCACCGATATAACGGATGGCCTGACTCTTGGTATATACGTCATCCATCATATGGATAAAGTCAAGCTTGTAGTTGCGATAATCCCGGTAGCTCTTTGCCACAGCAGGATTCACACGCTCCAGAGCACCCTCTACAATATTATGCATCTCCTGAATCTCAATCTCATTCTTGCCAAGGGAGTCTGCATGCTCCTGGGCGAAACGGCAGATAAACTGCTCCTCTTCTTCCGAAAAATTGTACAGGATACGACGGGCGGATTTGTTAACCGCAGCAACGATCTTCTGCGGATCAAACTCTTCGCGAGTTCCGTCTTTCTTAATTACATATATCATATTCCTTCCCCCTTAAGCTTCGACATAAGGTATTGCAGGTAAAAATCCCTATATCAGCCATTATTTTAATGTATTCTTCCTACGAACATCTTCGACATGAAGCACCGCAAAACGGCATATTTCCTATGTCTCACCACTATTGCCACGTTTCTATCTCAAGTTGCTTCGTGCCGCATCATTCTACTATATCTAGTGTCAGTTCGAAAGCGTCAAACAATATTTAGTATTTGTTTGGCAGTGAAATAGAGTATATCACATCCCATAGTAAAAGTGAATTGGTAATAATGACGATATTAGGGGAATATTTTTTTCATTCATTTTTGGCTTTTTCTATTGCATTTTTTTGTTTTTGTGCAGTACCCCGAATATCCTTCCTTTCTGTTGCATTCAAAAAATATTCTTGTTATAATATCTCATATTTTGATTTCAAGGAGGAACTGAAATGGGACGAATAACGATTCCAGCTGGCTATCAGACAGATTTGAATTTGCATGATACACAGGTAGCCATCAAGACAGTGAAAGACTTTTTCCAGCAGACTTTAGCCCAAAAACTTAATCTGCTCCGTGTATCCGCGCCTACATTTGTAGACCCACGCTCTGGAATGAATGATAACCTGAACGGCGTAGAGAGACCGGTCAATTTCGACATTAAAGGGTTTGATTATAATGCTGAGATCGTTCACTCTCTTGCGAAGTGGAAGCGTTATGCTCTTCAGAAATACGGTTTCCAGCCGGGAGAAGGACTTTATACCGATATGCTTGCCATTCGAAGAGATGAGGATCTGGACAACATTCATTCTGTATACGTTGACCAGTGGGACTGGGAGAAAATCATCTCCAAAGAAGAGCGCAATATGGATACACTGATCCATACCGTACGTACCATTTACAGTGTTCTTCGTAAGACAGAGAAATACATGGCCGTACAGTACGACTATATTGAAGAGATTCTTCCGAGAGAGATCGCTTTTGTTACAACACAGGAGCTTGTGGATATGTATCCGGAACTCACTCCAAAGGAAAGAGAATACCAGATCGTTAAGGAGAAGGGTGCTGTCTTCCTTATGCAGGTAGGTAAAGAACTCACCAACGGAGAGCGTCATGACGGACGTGCCCCGGACTACGATGACTGGGAGCTGAACGGAGATATCCTTGTATACTATCCGGTCCTCGACATTGCACTGGAACTCTCCTCCATGGGTATTCGTGTAGATGAAGAAGCTCTTGACCGCCAGCTCAAAGAAGCAGACTGTGAAGATCGACGTTCTCTGCCTTTCCAGAAAGCAATCCTGAACAAAGAACTTCCGTACACGATCGGCGGTGGTATCGGACAGTCTCGAATCTGTATGTTTTTCCTTCGCAAGGCTCATATCGGAGAAGTTCACGTTTCTCTGTGGCCGGATGATATTCTGGAGGAAGCATCAAAGAACGGTATTACACTGCTCTGATTTCCGGACGTATCAAACGGATATTCACAATCCGATTCGGTTAAATCGAGTAAATTAAATTGCGAATCTCGTAAGAAGATTCGCGCGCATGTATAGCAAAAACGGGAAGATCGCTCTCGAAACGATCTTCCCGTTTTTTTGTTTTGTAAACAAACAGAACCTTCTGCAGATGTCCTTTTGCTTATACTTTCTTTTCAAAGTGCTGATAATCAATCGGATTGCTCCAGCTTCCGCCCCAGCTGAATCCGTAGCTGTTAAAAATGCTCCAGCACACATCCCCATAGACAACTACATGAGGATCCCCGCTGTTGCGGTCAACGTAAGGGTTCGCATTGGAATGGGACCATGCCAGATTTCCGTTTCCGTCATACCATACATATGGATTCTGCTGTGGGTTCAGGTCAATGGCACATCCGTAAGCATGATTGGACAGGGAACTTCCTCCCGTCACCTCACGATAATTAAACGCAGAAGTATTATTTTTGTCAATGGACGCTGTATCGGAACTGCCTCCATCTCCCGTCCAGTAATTGTCTACCAGATACATGGACTGTATTTCATATTCATGCTGGAACAGCTCTCTGAACACGCCAAGTACATCCTCTGCAATCCCTGCATTCACGATCATCTCCCCTACCTGCACTTCATGTTGAAAATTGTAATGGAGCATCTTCAGATATCGAAGCTCGGAGAGGCTGATGTTCGGATTCTCTCTGTAGGAACGTCCATTGATCCGGTTGTACACCTCATCTCCTTCCATAATAGGAAGACTGACGAAACAAGCAGAAAGATTTTCGCCGACGCCGGAAGCATCCACTACAGTTCCTGCTGCCAGATTCTGCACATCCGGAATCTCTGCCGCATTCGCCGGAGCAGAGAGCATTCCCTCCTCTGCAGACGCACCCTCCTCGGGCGCATTTTCCGCCTTTTCCAGTTCCTGCTGCTGTTCGCTTACCATGGAATTCAATTCATTTACCCGCTCCTCCAGCGAGGCTGTCAGCGTCTCCTGAGCCTTTTTCTCCTGTTTCAGCGTCTCAACTTCTTCTGCAAGAACGACATTTTTTTCATGAAGTCTGTAGAGGAGCACTCCCATGGATGCATTTCCTGTAATCAATGCCGCAATGCATACCGACATCACTACAATGAGACTTCTGTTATTTTTATTTTTTACCATGCCGGTTCTCCTGCCTGCCCAATCTGGCCTCCCTCTTCCTGACTTTCATTGCTGCTCTGGGAAGAACTATCCCTTACACCATAAAATAAAATATCAGAAATCGGAGTATCCTGATAACGGTCTCCATATCTACCACTATCTGTATATACGTCTTTGATCACAATCTCTACAGCATTTGCGGGAAGATCTTTGTTGAACTCCAGATAAAACATATTCTGACCATCCGGGAATGTAACATCTCCCACAAAATCTCCGATCTTCACCGTCAATGTTTTCGGTCGCGGATTTACCCAGAAATAACGATCACTCTTCCAGTTTCCAAGACGGAATGCTATATAATGCACCTTGTAATTCCCATCAAAACTCGCTCTTAAAATTTCGCCTACTCCGTAACCACCGACACCTTCCTGCCAGCTGGTATTCGGAAGATCATCAAATGCAAATGACGGATCATTCGAAACAGAATTGTTTAAATTCTGCGAAGTGGCATTTGCTCCTGCAATTCCAACCCTAACATAAGAACTAAGATCCGGTGTCGTTCCTACATTCAGAACGCGCACTGCAGTTGGTGTCTCTGTAGGTGTTGGC
>JAUNAE010000546.1:1403-2199 GCA_030527765.1 Eubacteriales bacterium | reverse complement strand
TAAACGCGATTCAAGCGGCATCTGTATCGGATGATGAAAGGGCTCCGACGCTGTATGCGGAATACCTGATTGACAGGGCTGTCTTTCTGATCCGGATGCAGGGAGTAGAACGAGAACAACTTATGACGTTACTTGATTTCTGCAGGAAGAATATCGAAGATCTGCAGGTGCGGGAACCGGAGATTGAAATCGCTGCCCATCTTGCATACATGTGGTTCTATACGATTTATGATGAAAGCTACGTGGATGCGATAGCTGCATGGAGGAAAGCAAAAGATATTGCCCAAGAAATCAGCTATCCGGATCTTGAAAAAATAGATGCAATTCTTGTTCCCAGGGCAGAGATCGAAGTAGATTTCGGGCACCATGATAAGTCGATCGAGTTCTTAAAATCGGGAATTGAGATCTGCGAGAAACATTCGGATTCTGTTCCGTATCTCAGGAAGAAGGCTGAGCTGCTGGATCATATTCAAGATGTAAAAGAGATAAAAGGAGAGTAGTACTCGGGGAGGCCGCCTTCTCTGCCGTAAAGGTAGAGGAGGCGGTTTTTTGCATTTAGAAATCCAGAAAGAAAAAGCAGTCCTGTTATAGTGATGTCGTCAAATGAAATAACTTATCAGGAATCGTAAGCATCGAATTGCGGAGGGAAAGATTATGAAGAAAAGGATGATTTCAATTTTACTTGCGGCATTATTCGCCGTTAGCATCACAGCCTGCGGAAGCTCGAAAGTAGAAATAAAGACAGTCAGCAGTACTGCTTCAAAAACAGAGGAAGCTTCAGCAGCAGAAGAAGCAG
>JAUNAE010000546.1:0-1393 GCA_030527765.1 Eubacteriales bacterium | reverse complement strand
AGGCACAGGAGTGATTCTGACGACGAGGAGTACAAGAAGAAGAAGAAAAAGAGAATGCAGCAGAAACACCCGGTGTTAAAATCGGTGATTTTGATAAGACTGCAGAGATAGAGGAAACCGTTTTAATTGATGAAGATGACATTAAGGTTACGGCAGTGAAACTGGAATATACAAATCATACTGCTGAACTTACTGTCAGCATTGAAAACAACAGCAGTGAGGATCTTAGCTTTGCTGCAGGCACCCTTGGGTATGCATGTAATTCTGTGAATGGGTATATGGTATCTGACGGATATATTTATGAAGAAGTGGCTGCCGGAAAGAAAACAAACGAAAAGGCCGTCTTCAAACTGAACGAATTGCAGGCATACGGAATTAACTCGATTGCTGATATTGAGTTAGGAATTTATACGATAGATGCAAATTACAATAATACCTACTATGAGCCGAAAAAGATCATAACATCTGCGGCAGATACCTACGATTATTTAGCAGACACTTATAAAAGATCGATGGAAGATGGTGTCCTGGAGTCATTGTCAAATTGTAAGATCGATTATTGGAATACGGATCAGATTTACAGTCGGGAAAGTGTATCCATAGAGTCGGTCGCATTAGTCACGAATCATGAGGGGGAGCAGTCAGTATTTATTGAGTTTGTAAATGAATCCGATCAAATGGTAAATGCAAACATATCAAGCGTGGCAGTCAATAACCTGGTGCTTTACGGAGGGGCATGGTCTTCAAGTGCGGTAAATTCAGGTGCAAAAAAAATTGCGGAAATCAGGCTGAACAATCTCCTGGATCAAGAATATCAGGAATTGGTTGATGTGGGAGAGGTTTCTTCTATTTCTTTCGATCTGGTGATGCAGGATACTGATGATGAGGATATTACGACAACGGATAATATAGCAGTCAATATTTCAGCGGATCCTTCTTCGTATGAAGTCAGTGGAATTCCGTTGGTCGACAAGAATGAGATCAAGCTGACGGAAATCGGTATCGTAGAAGATAAGAGCAGTTATTCATCGTTTTCTTATCATATCATCTATGCGGTCGAAAACAGAACATCAGACAGTGTAATGGCTCAATGTGAATATGGTTCACTTTCTATCAATGATTATATGATAGATTTCTATGATTTCAGTGGGAAAACTCCTTCCGGAAAGACAGGTCTTCTGATAGTAGATTTGTATGAAGATGATATTGAAGAAGCAGGAATTTCTTCTGTGGAAGATATCGAGAAGATCGACATTACTTTCAGGGTAAATGACAAGCATTATGAAAGGCTCTTAGAAGAAACCGTGACGGAGAGCAAATAAGCAAGATAGAGAAAAAGATATTTTAAAAGAGCAGGGCATCATTCCGGTCACGGAAGCTCTGCTCATTTTTT
>JAUNAE010000083.1 GCA_030527765.1 Eubacteriales bacterium | reverse complement strand
ATCAATATCTCGATCAATTCTTTTCCAATTCCGACACAGACTATCAAGTCACCGAATACACGGACGGCAAAGATCTCCTCACCGATCATCCGGCCTACGACATTATTTTTCTGGATGTGGAGATGGAGCATTCCAACGGTATCGATGTCGCCAGAACCATTCGAGAAAAAGACCAGGACACCACCCTTATTTTTATCTCTCAGATGGCCAAATATGCCGTGGACGGATACAAAGTCGACGCCTTCGACTATGTCGTAAAACCGGTGGACTACTACAGCTTCGAACTGAAATTAAAGAAAGCACTGCACTACCGCTCCCAGCACAAGACCCACAAAATCCGAATCACTTCTGCCGGAAAAACTCTGGAGTTATCCACATCCGACATTCTCTACGCAGAAGTTTTCGACCATGAACTCGTCTATCATACACTTTCCGGCCGTTTTTCCACACGCAATTCTCTGGAAAACGCCCTGGCGCAACTGGAGCAGTATCACTTCTGTCAGTGCAACCGCTACTGTATCGTCAACCTGAAACACGTCACACTCATACAGAATAATGAAGTTGTCGTTGGATCCACATCGATACAGCTGAGTAAACGCAAGAAAAAAGACTTCGTCAATTCTCTGCTTCTGTACTTTGGAGGAAAAGCATGAACCACATTCTGAATTACTTTCAAATATGCAGCCCACTCTACGCTCTCATGTTTGCTATGCTGAGCGTTTCCCTAAGCCTGCCCCGGCGGAAGCGTTTCCCGGAATGTGCGGCAAAGGCCGCCGCACTCTATCTCGCCTTCTCCGGCATTACGGTGATCTTTCACAAGGAACTGTCCGAGCAGATTTATCTCCAGACCTTCTATTTCCTCACGGCCTTCTTCGTGATCGCCTTCTCCTTCTGGATCTGCTTTCAGGCATCTCTTCTTGAAATCCTGTATAACTCTGTGCTCGGTCTCTTAATTCAGTACTTCATCTATTCTTCCACAGAGTGCCTCCGTGTGATTCTCAAATTACGTCACCACACCTTCCTCGCAGATGCAAGACTCTATCAGGGACTACTCACACTGCTCTACGCAGTGATTTTCACCATCGTCGCCATATCTTTTGCCCGCTTTCACAAAAAAGGCTCTCTGATCATCCAGGCGAAGCAGCTGATTGTTCCGATCATCCTTCTCCCGATCGCGGCAAATGTTATGAATACTCTTTTCGAAAATGCTTCCCTGACCGACGCGCAGATGCTCTACTATCGCATTTACTCCATTATGGTATGTGTCAGCACCTTTACCATTATGCTGAATGCCTTCGAAATCGGACAGATCAAAAACGAAATGCTCCTTCTGCAGCTCACAAGCGAGAAACAGAAAGAGCAGTATGAAATCAAAAAAGAATTAATCGACCTGATCAGTCTTAGAGCCCACGATATGAAAAAACAGCTTCGCATGATTCAGGATGGAAATAAACTGTACAGCGATGACAATCTCAATGAAATCGCCCATAACATCTCCGCCTACGATGCCTTTGCAGATACGGGAAACGAAGTACTGGATGTCATTCTCACAGATGCGAGCCTTCGCTGTGAAAAGGAAGGCATCCGCTTCACCTACATGATCGATGGCCATCTGTTGAATTTCATGGAACCCATGGACATTCATGCCATTTTCGGAAATCTGATCGACAATGCCATTGAGAGCGTCCGCAAACTTTCCGATCCTGAAAAGAGAATCATCTCTGTCAAAATGACTTCTGCAGGAGAAATGCTTTTCGTGCACTCCTTCAACTACTATGACGGAGACTTGAACTTCAGCAAAGACGCCCTGCCCCTTACCACAAAAGAAAACACCGAAAACCACGGATATGGACTGAAAAGCATGCGCCTCGCCATTCAAAAATACGGCGGCGAATTGAATATCACCCCGGAAAACCAGGTATTCAATCTCTCCTTTATGCTGGCACATCCGGCAAATAAATCAGAGAGTTGAATCCTCTATCCGCGCTTCTTTTTTGGATTTTTGCTCTTTTGTCGTTTTTGGATGCTTTTACTAAATAATCAAGAAATATTTTCACATTTTCGGTCATAATGATTGACTTTCCACCATAAACATTTTACAATTATGGTACATATATATAAATCTTATCACGATCATCTGCCTTTTATGCAAAGTTTTATTTCACGCTCAAGCGGATGATTCATTAAGGAGGACAGGATGAAAAAAATTATTAATGCACCAGAAACTTACGTAGACGATATGCTCAAAGGCATCTACGCTGCACATGCAGATCAGGTAAAATATACTGCAGACGATCTCCGCTGCTACTGCACCGCCAACAAGAAACCAGGCAAGGTTGCCATCATCACCGGAGGCGGTTCCGGACATCTTCCACTGTTCCTTGGATATGTAGGTGACGGACTGATTGACGGCTGTGGTGTCGGAGGTGTTTTCCAGTCTCCTTCTCCGGAGCAGATTTACAACATCTCCAAAGAAGTAGAAGCCGGCGCAGGCGTTCTCTACTTATACGGCAACTATACCGGCGATATCATGACCTTTGATATGGCTACCGATCTCTGCGACATGGACGACATCGAGTGCAAGAGCATCGTTGGTGCTGATGATGTGAACTCTCACAAAGATCCGGCTACCCGTCGTGGTGTTGCAGGTATCTACTATATGTTCAAGGCAGCAGGTGCAAGAGCCGACGAAGGCGGATCTCTCGATGAGGTTCTCGCAGCAGCTCAGCTCGCAAAAGACAACACCCGCACCGTAGGTTTCGCTCTGACTCCATGTATCATTCCGGAAGTCGGACATCCGAACTTCGAACTTGCAGAGAACGAGATGGCAATGGGTATGGGTATCCACGGAGAGCCTGGCGTATGGAACGGACCACTCAAAACTTCCCGTGAAATCGCAGAAGAATCTCTGAACACCCTTCTTACCGATATGCCGGTTGCAGAAGGCGAAGAAGTTGCTCTTCTGATCAACGGCCTCGGCGCTACTTCCGTAGAGGAGCTTTATATTCTCAGCAACGATGTTACCGAGATTCTCGCATCCAAAGGAGTCAAAGTATATCAGACAAAAGTCGGCGAATATGCAACTTCCATGGAGATGGCAGGTGCTTCCATCACCATCTGCAAACTGAACGATGAGCTCAAGAAATATCTGGATCATCCGGTAAAAACCCCGTTTATCTGCCAGAAGTAAAAAGAACTTTCGTTTATCTATCAAAGGTAAATAGAATTATTTATATCTGTCAGAAATAACAAGGTATTCCATTGATCTCAGTAATCGTAAGGAGTTTTCGAATTATGGATAAAATTTCATTTGAGCAGATTCCGGAGATGTTCGAATCCGTAGGAAATCTGTTCGTAGAGAAAAAAGAAGAATTATGTGAAATGGACGCCCGTCTTGGTGACGGCGATCTGGGTCTGACCATGAGCAAAGGCTATGCTGCTCTTCCGGATCTGATGCGTGCAGAAGCAGAAGGTGCCGGCGGAGACCTCGGCAAGATGCTTATGAAAGCCGGTATGAAGATGTCCTCTCTCGTTCCATCCACCATGGGCTTTCTTATGTCCACCGGTATTATGGAAGGCGGAAAAGCACTGAAAGGCAAAACCGAGCTGGATGCTGAAGGATTGGCTGCATATCTGAAAGGCTTCGCAGCAGGCGTTCAGAAACGCGGCAAATGCAGTGCAGGACAGAGAACCATCTACGATTCCATTCTCCCGGCTGCAGAAGCTGCAGAGAAAGCTGCCGTTCCGGGTGCATCTCTTCAGGATGTCATCACCGCCGCACTCGAGGGTGCAAAAGCCGGTGTTGAGGCAACCAAAGATATGACTCCTGTCTTCGGCAAAGCAGCCGTACACGCTGCGCAGTGTGTCGGTGTTGAGGATCAGGGTGCTGTCGCAGGATACTACAAAATTCTCGGACTTTCCAATTATATCTGTAAATAACTAATGCACAACATCCCCCGTTTTCATCCCGGAAGCGGGGGATCTCTATTCAAAGGTGGTGTTAAACATGCTTGCCATTACGCGCAGAACTGTGATAAAAAATCTACTCCAGGAACAAAAAAGTGTTACCATTACGGATCTCGCCGCCCGTCTCAACGTGACAAAAGAGACGATCCGGCGTGATCTTCGGGTCATGGAAAATGCTCAGGAACTGATCCGTACCCATGGAGGGGCCTATATCCTGGAAGGGGTTCAGAATGACATCGACATCTCCACCCGGCAGGATCTGAAAACAGACGAAAAAGAGATCCTTGCAGAGAAATGCAATGCTCTGATTCAACCCGGGGACATCATCTTTCTGGACAGTTCCACAACCGCCTGGTTTCTGGCACGCAAAATACTGGAACGCAATCTAACGGTGCTGACACCATCATTGGAAATTGCAAATATTCTGAACGGATCTTCATCCATTCATCTGTTTCTCATCGGCGGAGAATATTCTCAGAACTCCAGAAGCTTTACCGGACCGGGAGCTGCCCGGGCTCTTGGGAATTACTATATCGATAAAGCCTTCCTCTCTCCCCGCAGTGTAAGTCTCGAGTACGGACTGACAGATACCAATGAAGACACCGCTCTTCTTCATCAGGTTGCCCTGGAGCATGCCAAGGAAACCTACATCGTTGTGGACCACTCCAAACTGGACAAAATCTCTTTTTCCAGTGTGGCACCATTAGAAAAAATCACCGGTATTGTTCTGGACAGTCCCTTTTCCAGAGAGTGGCAGGCCAAGCTGTCCCAGAAAAATGTCGCATGTTATTGACAGTAGATGCATTCCATATCCATCAGAAATATAATTGTATGATAGGATTGCCAAAACGTGCCGATAGAATTCATCTTGAATTAACTTAACTACAAAAACAAAGGGGGGATCTTCATTTGAAGATCCCCCCTTTGTTTGAAAACTTTCGTCAATCGGATTCTTGCAATCCGCTTTGCTCCTTGCAAATTATTTCTTATCTACAAATTTCTCCACCGGTTTGATTCCCATCTTCTCGAAGGACTCTTTGAACGGTGCGGTTGCGATACCTTTCTCTGTGATAATACCGGTTACCAGATTGTGATCGGTCACATCGAAGGATGGATTCACAACTCCTACTCCTTCCGGAGCCATGCGTTTCTCATACCACATCTCTGTAACTTCTTCCGGTTTTCTCTGCTCGATATGGATTTCATCTCCGGACTCCAGAGTCATATCGATGGTAGAAGACGGTGCGCATACATAGAACGGAACGCCATAGTGTTTTGCAAGGATTGCAACACCGCTTGTACCGATCTTGTTAGCGAAGTCACCGTTTGCAGCAACTCGGTCGCAGCCTACGAAGATAATGCCAACCTTGCCTTCTTTCATCGTGTAAGAAGCCATGTTATCGCACTGTACATAAGTGTCAATTCCTGCGGTCTGCATCTCATAAGCACTCAGTCTGGCACCCTGAAGAAGCGGACGGGTCTCATCACAGTATACATGCATATCTTCTTTGCCGTCCCAGCCGTTTTCCAGTGCGATGTACATTGGAGCAAGGGCTGTTCCGTATTTTGCAGTAGCAAGAGTTCCGGCATTGCAATGAGTCATAATGCCGACACCTTTGCCGAGTTTTTCCAGAAGCTCGAAGCCGTAAGCTCCGATATTGCGGCTGATCTGGATATCCTCTTCACGAATGTCATCTGCTTCTTTCATCAGGAGAACTTTCAGATCTGCAATGCTCATATTCTCAATATTGGCAAGCATCACACTGTGCATACGGTTCAGAGCCCAGGAAAGGTTTACTGCGGTCGGTCTGGAAGAGTTGATGTACTCCATCATCTTCACACACTCTGCTTTGAATTCTTCCTTATCCTCTGTCTCGAACTGGTTTGCCAGTACGTAATATGCATAACCGCCGGTAACACCGATTGCCGGAGCACCACGTACACGGAGAGCATAAATTGCCTCCCAGATATCTCCTGCGGTCTTGATGGTCAGATATTTGCACTGATTCGGAAGCAATGTCTGATCCAGAATCACAATCGCCTGTTTGTCATCAGAAAGTTTCACTGTATCCAGATTTAATGCGTTTCCCATAATTCTAATCCCCTTTGTCATTACTCTAATGTCGCGAGTGCTTTTTCGGTTGCACGAACAACTGCGTCCGCGAAGTCTTTGCCGGTAACGAAGCTGTCCTGATGAAGAATGTAATCTTTACCAGCCAGAATGTTGATACGCTCTGCCAGAAGACGTTTCTTCTCATCTGCAATCGTTGTAACGTCCACAACATTAGCCATACCTACGGTACGTCTGTGAAGCTCTGTTCCTGCATATCCTGCGGTATCACGAAGAATACCTGCCAGATACCAGTCTTTAAAGCCCGGAACTTTTGCCATCGGCTCTGTCACTGCTTCGTCATAAGTTTTCTTGAACAGCTCCACGAAACAATCCATAGTCTCTTCGATGGTCTTCAGAACCCAGTCACAGAACGGCTTGTCATCTGTGGAAAGGCCATTGTCATAAGCAAAAATGAGGTTCGCAACAACGTTTCCGATGTCATATCCCATCGGTGCGTAAGTACCAAACTCACAGTCAAAGATCTTTGTCTTTTCCGGATTAATGAATACGGAACCGGTGTGCAGATCGCCGTGAAGAAGTGCCTGTGCGTCATTCATAAATTTGAATTTCAGCTTAGATACTTCCAGATGAAGCGCTTCATCTCCGTAGAGTTCTTTTTCTACAAATGCTCTGTTCGGCTCGAATACGTTATTTCTGTCTGCTCCGAGGTATGGCTCCATGAGAACAAGTTTCTCTGTAATATCATCCAGATCCGGAGTAATGAAACGGCGAACCAGTTCTTTCTTCTCTCTGTGATCCATAACAACATCAGAGGAAAGAAGAAGCGTTTTTACCATAAATTCTGCTACATGCTCTGCGAAATGCGGGAAGGTCTTGTGCTCCAGCATCGCATCTCTCATAACCTGGAAATCGCTGCAGTCTTCCATACCGCATGCACTCATAGTTGTATCAAAGAAATAGATGTGAGGAACCATTCCCGGTGCCATCTTCTCTTCCAGCTGAAGAATCTCGGACTCCTGGCGGTTTCTGTCCAGAGTTGCAGTCATATCCTCAGAAATACGAAGGGTATCACCGGCCTGTTTGATATAAATGCTGTGACCTTTTCCGTCAACAACACGGCATACATGGTTCAGATTGCCATGAGCCTCCGGAATTTTGGCTTCCATGGTCTCTACATCCCAGTCAATCTCATCTTTGGTTTTCAGCAAAGTGTACTCAATTACAACCTTTGCAGTGCCTTCAGGATCATCCTCTTTAATCATAAGAAAGTATTTAGAAAAATCAGTCATTGGAATTTCCTCCTCTTTGTTATTTAAAGTCCCATGGACATATCTTCGCCGAAGTCGGCCAAAATATGTCCATGTGGTTGTTTACTTATGATACAAGGCCAAACGCCCTTGTTCTTGAATTAGTCTTCTTTTACGGTAATGTAAGCTGCGATCAATGCGAGACATAGAACCGCACCTTTTACTGCAGGAAGAACATAATATACAACGCCGCACATGGTCAGACCATTTTCCAGTGTCGCAATCAGAAGCGCACCGACAACCGTACCAATTGCATTCGGTCTGCCGGCACCGCCAACAGAGTTACCGATAAATACAGCTGCCAGGGAACTCATCAGGTAACTGTCACAGCTGTTGATCTGTGCTGCGGAGTTACGGGAGCAAACTACGATACCTGCTACTGCAATAAAGAATGCAGCAAACATACCTGCCATGAAACGATATTTCTTAACGTTGATACCGGAAAGCTTTGCAGCAACCTTGTTACCACCCATCGCATACAGATAACGACCATGTTTGGTACGGTCCAGAAGAACCCAGCAGATTACTACGCAGACAATCATGATAATGATAATGTACGGAGATTTTCCGATGTTCTTGAATGCCTCAGTCCAGCCCGGACGATGAGGAGTGGCATCTCCGCCGTTCAGTTTTGCAAACCAGTTCGGTGCACTCAGACCTGCAGATACAGCACTACCACCGGTGAAGGCAAGTCCCAGACCGGAATGTACGAACTGCAGTGCACAGGTTGCCAGCATATCCGGAACCTTACATACAAGGATCAGGAACATGGTAAGAAGATACATTACCATGGTGAAGGCGATGGTTGCCAGAATCGCAGCCCACAGTGGAAGTCCAAACCACAAGAACATTGCTGCGAAGAAATAAGCACTGAATGTTGCCAGCGTACCGGCGGACATATCGAATCCATCCGGAGCCATAGAAACCGTCGCTGCCAGAGCGAAGATTGTTACTACGGACATGGCACGCAGAATATTCAGCAGGTTCGCATAAGAGAAAAATGCAGTACCTTTAATTGCTGAGAAAATCAAAATAGATACGAATAACGCAATAACTGCCGCCCAGCTAAGCAGTCCCTTGCCCATGCTTTTTGCTTTAGAATTTTGAGCCATTATATTTCCCTCCAGAAGTTAATTTTTTCCTCCGGTATATGCAGTCGTTGCACCGGTAGCGTAATGCATGATCTCGTCTTCCGTTGTCTTCGCGGTCTCAAGCTCTGCCATGATCTTGCCATCGAACATTACATACATTCGATCTGTAATGGAAAGAAGCTCCGAGTTCTCACATGTCGCATAAATCACACAGTTTCCGTCTTTTGCGATTTGATTGATCAGACGGAAAATTTCCTGCTTCGCACCTACGTCGACACCTTTGGTCGGCTCATCAAAAATATATACGTCGCAGTCCGCAGCGAGCCATTTCGCTACTGCTACCTTCTGCTGGTTACCACCAGAAAGGAATGCTACCTTCTGTCTTACGGAAGGAGTCTTGATGCTTAAGTTCTGTACAAACTCTTCTGCAAGCTTCGCTGTCGCACGATCATTTACAAAGGAAAGCTTACAGAATTTGCTCAGACAAGCGGCCGCTGTATTGAAGGTGACAGTCTCATCTACGAGAACGCCTTCCTTACGTCTCTCCTCCGGAACAAGAGCAATTCGGTTCTTCACCGCATCGGAGGAATTCTTAATATCCAGCTCTTTGCCATTCAGAGTCACGGTTCCGGAAGCTTTGCGGTAAGCACCAAAAAGCGTCTTACAAAGCTCCGTCTTACCACCACCAACCAGTCCGGCCAGTCCGACGATCTCACCCTTTCTTACATAAAGGGAAATGTCCTTAACCTTGCCTTCCTTCTCCGTCAGGTGATCCACGATCAGGGCTTTCTCACCGATCTCACAAACCTCTTTCGGGAAGTTCTCCTCGAAAGAACGTCCAAGCATCTTATCTACAATCTCTTTGGAGGTTGTCGCTTTTGTAATCGGAGTTGTATCCACGATCTCACCATTTCTCATAACGGTGTAGGAATCGCAGATCTGAAGTACCTCATGAATACGATGGGTAATGAAAATAATCGCGATATTTTCAGTCTCACGCAGATGACGTACTACACGGAATAACTCCTCCGTCTCTGTGTCGGACAGCGGCGCTGTCGGCTCATCCAGGATGAGGAAGTTACAGGAATTCTGAATTGCACGGGCAATCAGAACCATCTGTTTCTGTGCAAGAGAAAGGCTTCCGCATTTACGGCGAACATCGATATCAATGTTCATACGGCTCAGCGCTTCCTTTGCATCTTTACGTAACTTCGAATAATATACGAACTGTTTATGCCCCATATTCATTACCATGTCATTGAACATTACGTTCTCTGCAACGGTAAGTGTCGGGATTAAGGCTGTATCGACTTCCTGGTATACAATCTGGATGCCCAACTTCTTCGCATCTGCCGGGTGCCTTAACTCTACCACTTGATCATTATAGAGTACTTCTCCTGTATATCTGGGATTCGAACCTGCCAGAACTTTCATAAGAGTAGATTTACCGGCTCCATTAGCACCCATCACCGCATGAATCACACCGGTATGAATTTCAAAGTTAACATCACTGAGTGCTTTTACACCAGGAAATTCAATGGAAACATTTCTAGTTTCAAGTTTGATCCTATCCATAAATTCCCTCTTTTCAATACAGAAACGGTGCCGGAGTCCAAACCTCCGACACCGTTTCACTTAGTCATAGTTTAATTTGTCTTATCTCTTGGATAATTCTAATTACTTCATTCATTAGTGGCCCAGAAGCTCAACCATCCAATCACAGGTCGGCATCCAGGAAGTATCTACATAATCTTCACCAGCTACATCACCGAGATTCTCGATGTTGATGCCATCCTGAGACATTACCATTTCCTGAGTGATGATGTTGGAAGGAATCTCCATCCAAGCGCCCGGATCTGCATAGTAGCAAGAAGCTGCTTCAATGTCTTCGTACTGATTTGCCATCTCGAGTGCCAGAACACGGAGTGCAAATTCACCATTAGATGTCCAGTTTGTGGTTGCGCATGCTTTCCAGTTCTTGCCTTCCTGCATGAACTGAATATCTTCGTTACAGATATCAACGGATACCATCGGGATATCGGAACCAGCTTCGCTCAGTGCCTGATATACGCCCTGTGCGTATGCATCATAGCAGCACCAGATTCCATCGATCTCGCCATCCTGATATTTCTGCAGAGTAGCTGCAGTAACATCACGCATGGAAGCGGTAGCATTCTGATCATCGATCGGAGCGATACGCTCTACAGTGTGGATCTTGCCATCATCTTCGAATGGCTGATATCCAACCTGACGACGGTCGAATGGGCTGTTGTAGCCGGCACCCTGCTGTACCTGAAGAATATTAACAGGCTCGCCTGCGTCTACTTTGTCAGGATACATAGCAAGGATCTGCTCAACCAGGGACTCAGCGAATCCTGCATCCTGCTGGAAGAACTGTGTAACACCATCGATCTTGGCAACTTCGCCGTTGGAATCTTTGAATGGGGTATCGAAGGTAACGATCTTCAGATCCGGATACTGCTCAAGAATTCCGGAAAGGAAGTCCCATGCGTACTCCTGTCCACCGTGGGATACCATCAGTCCATCGTATCCACCCTGTGCACACTGCTCAATGGTGCTCTTCCAGGTATCTGCATTGTCGTTGCAGAAGAAGGTACTTGCTTCCATTCCGAGTTTCTCCGCTGCCTCGGTAAAGGAATCTGACCACATCTGGAAAATGGTTGCAGACGACATATACATGATATATGCTACTTTTTTGCCTGCAAGAGGTGATTCTGTTTCGGCTGCCTGTACGGTCTGTGTGCTAGCGAACGCGGTCATAGGTGTTACAGCCATAGCACCTGCTAACAAAAGTGCAACTAACTTTTTCATTTCAATTTCCTCCTATTGGGTATTATTGCTAAAGTTATATTGCTTCAGTGACTATATATTAGCACATTTGTTGTATAATGTAAACCTGTCCTTGTCTGTTTTTGTGTATTTCATTGTTTTTTAGCAATAATGTATAATCGTTTTTTATTCTATTTTTACAACAAAAAGAAAAAGCCCACAAATTCGGGCTTTTTCAAAAATGCAATCTGACTGCTGTTATTTGGTTTTGGTCATTTTGTACATAATTGTTGTAATATTCACAAAGTTATGTGCAAATCTTCATGAAATTATCACCTGTCTCCGTCTCCATTTCAGACCAAATAATACGATAATATGTTGTCTTTTGTCCGTTTCTGTGGGAATAGACAGAAGTGATGATCTCGAAGTTTTTTGTGCCACCCGGACATTTGTTTCCTATAAATACTGATCCAGCTGACGGTCAATCGCCTTCTTCCGGCTCACCTTCGGGTGAGCTATGAGGCGTCCTCTCGCAACCACCATCGTCACATGTCGAAGAGCACACAGATCCTCCAGCGGATTCTTATCATCTTAATTTCCTATGTTTTTTAACTCTCAATCGTCGTTTTCTTGGTTTTTATC
>JAUNAE010000082.1:9345-11881 GCA_030527765.1 Eubacteriales bacterium | reverse complement strand
TAAAATCCTGCGAGGCTTATCCCCTCGTACGGGTTCGATTCCCGTTTGCGGCAGAACGAAGAACAGAGATTTTGCATTTGCAGAATCTCTGTTTTTTTATTTCCCATATTTTCCATGACGCAGATGTGGTTTTATGATATGATAATTCAAGAGTTGAAAAAAACATCGGGAGGGAAGGCGATGGATTATTTTGGATTTGACAAGGGTGAAGCATTTGATGCCCACACCTATTTTGGCGCTCATGTAGTGGAGAAGGGTGTCGTATTTCGAACTTTTGCACCGGCTGCAACAGGAGTCGCTGTGATCGGTGAATTTAATGGATGGACAGATCACCCTATGAGTTCACATTATAATGGAAGATTTTGGGAGTGCTGGATCGAGAATGCAGTGCCCGGACAGATGTATAAATACAGAATTTACAAAAAAGACGGTTCTTTTACAGATCATGCAGATCCTTTTGCATTCTGGTCAGAGAAGAGACCGGGAACTGCGTCTGTCATTTATGATCTTCATAATTATGAATTCCATGATGAGGAATGGATGAAGAGCCGTACAGATTGTAAAGATGCACCACTGAACATTTATGAGATGCATTTTGGATCCTGGAGAAGAAAAGATGGGGAGAGTATCCGCATCTGGCCGTTGAATCCGTCAAAAGCAGAAGAGAAAGAGTCTTCTGATAAAGCACTTGAAGCTGATCAGAAGAAAATTTCAGCTGAAGCTTGCGAAGCAGTCTTGGAGAAAAAGGATGAAGTACCGCAGGACGAAGCAATTAAAGAACTTGTAACAGTTGCCGAGGACGGATCTGTTGATGTTTCCGGTGGATGGTATCAGTATGATGAACTGGCAGATCTTCTGATTCCGTACTTGAAAGAGAATGGATATAATTACGTGGAACTGATGCCTCTGAACGAATATCCGGCAGATGAGTCCTGGGGATATCAGGCAACCGGATTTTTCAGTGCGACTTCCCGTTATGGAGAACCGAAGGGACTAAAGAAGTTCATTGATGCCTGTCATCAGAATGGAATCGGCGTTATTCTTGATATTGTAACGGTTCATTTTGCAAAGAATGATTACGGTTTAATGTTCTACGACGGAGAGGCTTTGTATGAGTATCCTCATCCGGCTGTAGGATTCAGTGAGTGGGGAACCTGCAACTTCATGCATTCCGCAGGACTGGTAAGAAGTTTCCTGCAGTCTGCAAGTGATTTCTGGCTGGAAGAGTATCATTTTGACGGTCTGCGTTTTGATGCAATCGGAAACCTGATCTACTGGCAGGGCAATCAGGCCAGAGGAGAGAACAAAAATGCGCTGATGTTCCTCAGAAATATGAACGCAGGTTTGAAAGCAAAATATCCGACAGCCATGTTAATCGCAGAGGATTCTACCGCATATCCGAACGTGACGAAGCCGGTCTCCGAGGGCGGATTGGGATTCGATTATAAATGGGATCTTGGCTGGATGAACGACACCCTGGATTATTTCAAGGAATATCCGGAGTATCGCAGTGGAAAATATCACAAACTCACCTTCTCCATGCAGTATTTTTATAATGAAAATTATATGCTTCCGTTCTCTCATGATGAAGTGGTACATGGCAAGGCAACCATCGTTCAGAAAATGGCCATGTTCTATGCGGGAAAATTCCCTCAGGCGAGAGCGCTGTACCTGTATATGTTCCTTCATCCGGGTAAAAAGCTGAATTTCATGGGAAATGAGATTGCCCAGATGAGAGAATGGGATGAGAAGAAAGAGCAGGATTGGTTTATTCTCAAATATCCGTTCCATGACAGCTTCCACCACTTTATAATGGATCTGAATCATCTGTATTTGGAACACAGCGCTATGTGGGAAAGAGACTTTGAGAGAGGCGGATTCGAATGGAAAGAAGCAGATGCGGTTTCTCAGAACCTGTACTGCTTCCGCAGAATATCTTCTAAGGAAAGTCTGCTCTGCCTGTTTAATTTCTCAGGAGAGACCCAGAGCTATTACTTTACTCCGAACTTCAGTGGATCCTGGACACTTCTTCTGGATAGCGATGAGCAGAAATATTCCGGAGAAACCCTTCGTGAAAAAACGGAAGTCTTAAAAATCAAGAATGGTGAGACGGTCGAGATTCGTATACCGGCATTTTCCGGAAGATGCTACCTGGAAATAGGAGAATAACAATCATCTTACGAGATTCGGTTATGAGCAAGAAGCGAAGCGGATTGCGAATATCCGTTTGACTGATGAGATGAAATGGACTTGAGACCGGAATCGGTTACGGGAAATTTCGAAAAGGTTTGCAGTTTCTTAAGAAATTTTATTTTTTTATTAGAAAGAGGACAAAGTTTCATCACATTTGTAAGGTATGATAAATACATCTTAAGAGAGAGAACATCTCTTAAGACAACTCTTTCCTTTCCCTAAAATATGTAACATGAACCACCTTTGAGGCACAGCCGACAAGGTGGTTTTTGTTGTTGGGGACGGGGGGTGTTGGGCGCGGGCCCACAAACCCCCCCCCCACACCCCAACACCGCAAAATATA
>JAUNAE010000082.1:0-9335 GCA_030527765.1 Eubacteriales bacterium | reverse complement strand
ACCCACACCAATTGGTTTTTTTTTTTTTGGGGGGGGGGGGTCTGGCGCCCGGCCCCCAACCCCCCCCGTCCCCAACAACACATCCCTGCTAAGTAAAATCCCCGATATAAAGAAAGTATGCTATAATGAAGGTTACTGAGTAATTAGGAAGTCACTGACATGTACTCAGCATATTTACTTGAAAAGGCTGAGAGCAAGCGGAGTAGATTGCGAATGCCTGCTTGAAAGCAAACTACACAACAATTTTATATGAGGAGATATAGCATCATGGAACGAAAAAATGCATGGCTTGGATATTCTGAGCAGGAAGAACAGGAACTGGAACTTGTGAACGCAAAGTATCGCCGTTTTCTTGACAAAGGTAAGACTGAGAGAGAATGTGTGACTGCACTGATCGAAGAGGCAGAAGAGGCAGGATACCAGAGTCTGGAAGCAAAACTGAAAGAGAATGGAAAACTTGTACCGGGTGACAAAGTTTATACGGTTGGTATGAAAAAAACAATCGCTCTTTTCCAGATCGGAGAAGAGGATTTCACAGAGGGAATGAATATTCTCTGTGCACATATTGATTCCCCACGACTGGATCTGAAACAGAATCCTCTGTATGAAGACACAGAACTGGCATATCTGGACACTCATTATTATGGCGGTGTTAAGAAATATCAGTGGGTGACCCTTCCACTGGCAATTCATGGTGTTGTTGCAAAGAAAGACGGTTCTGTTGTGGAAATCGTCGTAGGTGAAGATGAGAATGATCCGATTCTTTACATTACAGACCTTTTGATCCATCTTTCTGCTCATCAGCTGCAGAAAAAAGCAAGCGATGTGATCGAAGGAGAGATCCTGGACGTTCTCATCGGAAGCAAGCCGCTGAAGGATATGGAAGAGGGCAAGAAAGAGGCTGTGAAACAGAACATTCTTCGAATTCTGAATGAGAAATACGGAATCGAAGAGGAAGACTTCCTGTCTGCAGAGCTGGAAGTTGTTCCGGCAGGAAAAGCAAGAGAGTGTGGTCTGGACCGCAGTATGATCGCAGCATATGGCCAGGATGACCGTGTCTGCGCATACACTTCTCTCCTTGCAATGCTTGAAGTAAACAATACAAAACGTACTACATGCTGTATCCTCGTAGACAAAGAGGAGATCGGAAGCGTAGGAGCTACCGGAATGCAGTCTCGTTTCTTCGAAAACAGCGTAGCAGAGGTTATGGACGGTCTTGGACAGTATTCAGAGCTGGCACTCCGCCGTACGTTAAAGAATTCCAGCATGCTTTCCTCTGACGTAAGTGCGGCTTATGATCCGTCCTTCGGAGAGGCATTTGAGAAAAAGAATGCTGCATACTTCGGACGCGGTCTTGTTCTGAACAAATACACCGGAGCAAGAGGAAAATCCGGTTCCAACGATGCCAATGCAGAGTATGTTGCAAGAATCAGAAGAATCTTCGACGATAATAAGGTTGCTTTCCAGACAGCGGAGCTTGGAAAAGTAGACTTTGGCGGCGGCGGAACTATCGCTTACATTGCTGCTCTGTATGAGATGGAAGTTATCGACAGCGGTGTTGCTGTTCTCAGCATGCATGCACCATGGGAAATCACAAGCAAAGCCGATGTATACGAGGCGAAGAAAGGCTATGTGGCATTCCTGAAGGAAGCGTAACGAAATAGTCGATTTATGAGGAAATAGGCTTCATGAGAAGGAAATGGAAAAGATGGGGTGTGAGCCTGCTGCTTATGGGGTGTACATTTTGGAGCACATATGCGGCAGAGCCTGCGAGTTCGACAGAGATGCGAACAGAGTCCGTGATGAATGAAGAAGCGGATCCAGGCGCACTGCCTCAGGAGACCATATTGATCTATATGGTAGGATCGAATCTGGAGAGCAAGAATGGCAGTGCTACAGCTGATTTGAAGGAAATTCTCAACAGTGGACTGAATGTTAGGGAGAAGCGTGTTCTGATTTTTACGGGAGGTGCGCTTCAATGGCATTCGGATATTCCCAATGACCGAAATACAATTCAGCAAGTGACAGAAGGTGAGCAGGGACTCATTCTTGAGAAAATCTGGGAAAATGAGTCTGCCATGAGCATGGGGGATTCGGCTGCTCTGACGGAGTTTATCAATTATTCTACAGATAAATATCCTTCGGAGAATTACAGTCTGATCTTCTGGGATCATGGAAGCGGACCGGTACAGGGATTTGGGTATGATGAGCTTTTTGAAGGAGATCAGCTGTCCCTGGCGGAAATACAGGAAGCGTTGGACCAGACAATCTTCGGCAGGGAACGCAAACTATCCTGGATAGGATTTGACGCCTGTCTGATGGCTTCTCTGGAAGTGGCAAAGGCGGTGGAACCCTATGCAGAGTACATGATTGCTTCTCAGGAAGTTGAGCCGGGAGATGGATGGGATTATAGTTTTCTATCCGAGGGAGTACAGAACATTCCTGAGACGGCTTCTCATATTGTAGACTCCTATGTTTCCTATTATCATCAGCAGGAGATGGTTGCGGAGGTTACCCTGTCCTGCGTAGATCTTCGTAAGATACCGGATCTGAGTGATGAATTGGGTATGCTATTCTCAAAGATGACGGAAGGACTTGGGAGAGGTACTTATCCGAAGCTTGCAAAGGGACGTGCGGGCCTTCGAAATTTCGGAGAGACGTCTTCCGGAGGAGCGGAAAAGGGACCGGACTTGGTTGACCTATACACTTTGGCAGCGTCTCTTGAGGAGGATTATCCAACAGAGAGCAGCAGAGTGAAGAAGCTTTTGGAGGATACTGTGATATATCGGAGTGCGGATATAGAAGAGGCAATGGGATTGTCCGTATATTATCCGTACAATAACCTCGATTATTATCTGTCTTATGGACAAAAATCGCTTTATAAGCAATTAGAACAGAGCCAATTGGGGAGTCAGAAGCAGGACTCGCAGTCTGTGCCCGAGAAAGACACCCAGCAGGAGAATGCCCCGTATATCACGTATATGACACGGTTTGTTGAGGAATTGCAAAGCGGTGCAGGAACAGCAGAGTGGGTTTCCGGAAATGAAAAGCGAACAGAGCAGGAATACCAGATGATTTTGACAGAAGAGCAGCGGGATATGCTATCATACGCAGCACTTTCAATCTGGTGCGTGATTCCGGAGGAAGACTCTGCGGATAATCCGGGATATATGCCCCTGGTGCAGACCTCATATCTGACACCGGATCAAAAAGGAATTCTCCGTGTGAATCTGGATCAGAAATATTATATTCTGGCGGGGGATCATGGGGAAAAAGCAATTCTTCCTGTGTCACAGACAGGTAAAGAACGCAGAAAAAAAATCTTCAGTACCAGTACACTGGTTGCTCATGTGGGAAATGAATTATCAGCGATTGAGGAACCATCAGCCAGAATTACAGCAAACTTTTCGACATCTTTATCCGGGGAAAATCCAATGATGCAGAGAATCTTCGAGAGTGGACAGAAAGATTCAGGAATTCTGGGAAATCGCATGGATGTAGATCTGACGGAATGGAGCAGAGTCGGTTCCGTCCTCCCGGCCTGGGTGCCTACCTATGGAGAGGACGGCAGATTACTTCCTATTTCAGAATGGGAGATAAAAGATCGCACATATGTATTTGGAGTACCGATAGATGGTCAGATATCTGTGGAGGAACAAAGCTGTCTGGAAACGACGGACATGCTTCTGTACGGACATATTCGGTGTGTGGATATTTATGGAAACAGTTACAGTTCGAATCTTTTTTCTCTGAATGAACAGAACGTGGAGTTCCCGAAGGAGCTTTCTACGAATACAGAGCAGGGAACGATGACCTGGGAGCTTCATTCTGATGAGAATACGGCTGTACTTACAAGCTACTCCGGAGAAGATACAGATCTTGTGATCCCCGAAACAGTGGAAGGATATCAGGTGACGAAAATCGATGGGAATGCCTTTCGCCGGGGAGCGAAAACTCTGCAGAAGATTACCATACCAAGAACTGTGAAGCGTCTGGAGACAGATACCTTAATGACCTGGGGCGATCTGGAAACGGTGCTGCTTCCCGCAGAAATCGAATACCTGGAGCCGGGTGTCTTTGGAATCGGTCTTCCTTTGAAAAAGATTGAATTCTATGACTCTGAGAATAATATTTCTGAGGAAGGACTTTTTTATAAGATTTCCGATGATGCTGTTTTTTCGAAGGATGGAAAATCACTTCTTGCAGTGCTCAATGGGAATACAATTCGGAAATATACAGTTCCGGAGGGCGTGGAACGAATAGAGGATTTTGCCTTCTGGAGCATTGATTTCCTCACAGACATTGAGTTCCCTGAGACGCTGGAGAGTATTGGGAATTACGCCTTTGCCGGCTGTGATGGCCTGAGAGAAATTCGACTGCCGGATTCCCTGAGAAGAATCGGGCACAGAGCCTTTTCGATGGAAGGAAGTTACGGATTATCAGGTACAGGTGGTAATGGAATTGGGGTGAGTCTTGGAAAAAATCTCTCTTTTATAGGAGAAGGTGCATTTCTGGAGTATCCTCTGGAAGCGTTTACAGTTTCCGAGGAGAATCTTACGTATTCCTCCCTTGACGGTCTTCTGGTGAATAAGAAGGGTGACACTCTTCTTGCTTTTCCGAGAGGAAGGACGGGAGTTTATCGGATGCCCGAAGGAATTACGTATCTGGCAGACGGATGTCTTCCGCAAAACAGTGAGTTGGAGGAGCTGATTCTTCCGGATTCTCTTCAGAGAATTTCGGACACAATCGGAGGAGTCATGCTTCCGAGACATCTTCAGAAACTTTCGATAGGAAAAAATCTGAAAAATATTCCTTCTTTCTTTTTGTCGGATTCGACAATGGATATTCAAATTTCAGAAGAGAATCCATATCTGAAAATGAAGGAGGAGCTTCTGTTATCCAAGGATGGCACGGTTCTTTTCTGGGTTCTCCCGAAAGTTTCCTTACAGGAAGTGGCAGTTCCGGAGGGTGTGACCACAATAGTGCAAATCAGCAGCACCCTGAGAGAGCAGATCCGGAAGCTTTCTCTGCCGTCAACGTATACAGAAATAGATGAGACTCTTTTTGACGATGACTGGAAGAAGTTGGAACAGATCGATGTGGCAGAGGATAATCCAAAGCTGTCTTCCCAAAATGGCCTTCTTCTGAGTAAGGATCAGACAGCACTGATCAAATGCCCGAGTTATCGAGATACTATCGAGATTCCTGAAACGGTAACAACGATCAGAGCAAAAGCAATTTACGGAACGTTAAACGTATCGGAGCTGGTTATTCCGGAAGGAGTTGAAGTGATTCGGGAAAAGAATTTCTACATGAATTTCGGAGAGAAAGATGCTACAATAGATATTTGGTTTCCGGACTCTTTAAGAGAAATTTCAGCTGGAACATTTAATTATAATTGGGTCACCTATCGGATTCATGCAAAGGAAGGATCTGTGGGACAGATGGCGGCAGAGTATTTTGGACTGGAATTTATCCCGGTTATATAAGGGAATGTGAGGAAGAAATGTATAAAAAAGAAACACGGGGAATATCCAAGCACTTGGATTTCTTAGTCATGGACGTCTTATGTCTGCAGTTGGCATTGCTGATGTCCTATGGCGTTGCAAATGGGATACAAAATCTTTATTCGGATGGACTGTATCGAAATCTGGCGGTTATTTTTGCACTGCTGGATGTTATTGTTATGATTTTGAACAATACTCTTAAGAATGTACTCAAAAGAGGATACTACGTGGAGTTTCGCACAACCTTGAAACATGTGATTTATATGTTGTCGGTATGTGCGATTGGAATGATGGGGCTTAAGATTGGAGCACACTATTCCAGAAAAATTTTCTTTGGAACCTTTGGAATCTATTTGCTGTTGTCGTATGCTACGCGAGTGATCAGAAAACTTCAGTTATCCAGAAAAAGTGAATTGGAGGGTGATAGAAGTCTTTTGATTGTGGCAGACAAAGCTCATGTAGAAGAAGTCATCGAGAACATACGGCAGTACAGCTTTGGTCGTTTTCGTTTCGCAGGTCTGGTTATTCTGGATGAAGATATGACGGGACAGGAGTTTGGCGGAATTAAGGTTGTGACAAACGTTTTAGAAGCTGCAAACTATGTATGTAAGGAGTGGATCGATGAAGTCATGGTGATGCCCAATGAGGAGTCACAGACTTCCCGGAAACTTCTTGAACAGCTTATGAAAACCGGTGTTACGGTTCATATGAATCTTGCGAAGATTTCCAAAGAACCCGGAAAGAAACAGATCGTAGAAAAGATCGGTGATTATACAGTTCTGACGACATCGATGAACACTGCAACGACAATGCAGATTGTGATTAAGAAAACCATGGATATCGCAGGCGGCCTGCTGGGATGCCTTCTTACAGGGATTCTGCTGCTGTTTGTGGGACCTGCCATCTATATTGCATCTCCGGGACCAATCTTTTTTGCTCAGGAGAGAGTTGGAAAGAATGGAAAACTTTTCAAAATGTATAAATTCCGCAGTATGTATCCGGATGCAGAGAAGCGAAAAGCAGAGCTGATGAAACAGAACAAAGTCAGTGATGCAAAAATGTTCAAGATGGATTTTGATCCGCGGGTAATCGGAAATCGAATTCTGCCGGATGGACGGCAGAAAACCGGCATTGGTCAGTTTATTCGAAAGACAAGTATTGATGAGTTTCCGCAGTTTTTCAATGTGCTGAAAGGAGATATGAGCATCGTCGGTACGAGACCTCCTCTGATCAGTGAAGTAAGTCTCTACGATCTCCATCACAGAACACGACTGGCCATCAAACCGGGAATCACCGGAATGTGGCAGGTAAGTGGAAGAAGCGACATTACAGAATTTGAAGAGGTCGTAAAGCTGGATCAGGAATATATCAATAACTGGAATTTGGGATTGGATATCAAAATTCTCCTGAAAACAATTCTTGTTGTGTTCCGTAAAGATGGTTCGATGTAAAAGTGCTTTATCATAAAAATAAAAAAAATTAAAATAGTTGTTGACAAACGGCACAGGATAGAGTAGAATACTCTTTGTTGCGAGGGACAAGTTCCTACGAAAGCAACGGATGTGCGTTTAGCTCAGCTGGATAGAGCGTTTGGCTACGGACCAAAAGGCCGGGGGTTCGAATCCTCTAACGCACGCTGATGAAGCATCTCGAGTAATCGAGATGCTTTTTTTGAATAAAAAAAAGACGTGCCTGTGCATTGTGCTATGTTCGTTCAGTGAAACGGAGACATAGAGATAATGCAAGGTATGTCTTTCTATTGTTTAACCGAATCAAGTAAGTCCACCGCTTCAAATGCGTAGAGCATTAAGCGGTGGACTTACTTATATCAGTGGGGTGCTGAGTTATCCTTCCAGGATCACGGCCTGATAACCTTCCAGGTGGAGAACTGCGTGGGTTGAGGCTTCCGAAGTTGTTTTGTCAACTTCTGAAGAGAAAAGTGTCTGGTCAGATTTCGGATCTGCTTCGGTAATAGAAACCTCCGGCAGATTGCTGAGCAGAATTTTTTTGACCGGCCATGGGCAGGGAAGATCAAGAGCCTTCTTCTGGTAGTTGGCAATGACAAAAATTTTCTGATCTGCAGATTCACGACAATATGCCATGACCCCGGGAACATCTGCAAACAACGGGGAAAAATCACCATAGATCAAAGTGTCCGCATATTCCGGATTCTTGCGAAGGCGAATCAGTTTCTGATAGTACCGGAAGACAGAATCCGGATCGTCTTCCTGGGCTGCAAGGTTAATGGAAGGATAATTCGGATTTGTCCGAAGCCATGGAGTGCCGGTGGTGAAGCCGCCGTGTTTCTCTGCATTCCACTGGAACGGAGTACGGGCATTGTCACGACCGTATTTCTCGATCATATGAAGGGCATCTCTCTCGGAAGCGCCGGCTTCCATAGCAACCTTGTAGGAATCGATGGAGGCGATGTCATCCACTTCCTCAATGGAAGTGATATGAAGATTTTCCATTCCGATTTCCTGGCCCTGATAAATCCACGGAAGGCCCTTCAGCATGAAGTACACAGTCGCCAGAAGTTTCTTGCTCGTTGGGTTCTGATCCCCTTCCGGAATATAGCGGGAGGCACCTCGAGGCTCATCATGGTTTTCGATAATATTGGAAAGCATTCCAATGTCAGCGATTTTTTCCTGTGTGGCAAACACACAGTTTCTGTAATCATCCGGGGTGATATCCCTGTTTTCCTGCCAGCCCATCTGACTCTGTCCCCAGATCGCCTCGGAAAAATCGAACATCGTACTGAAATATCCCTGGTCACCGATGAAATCAGGGAGCTCATCCGGTTTCTCGTTAAATACTTCCCCGACAGTGAAAGCAGGATGTTTTCTCGGGAAGTCCTCTCCGAAAGAGGCATTCAGAGGAATGAAACACTGATCCCGCATTTCCGTAAGGAATTCTCCGACGCCGGAGGCATCGTGCAGCATATTGTGGATGGTAGAGAGACCATCCGGACGATCTGCAGGATAACTTCGGAAGGGCAGCGCTTTTTTGATATTAATGATGGCATCCAGGCGGAAGCCGTCCAGACCTTTGTCCAGCCACCAGTTGATCATGCGATAGACTTCCTGGCGAAGATCCGGATTTTCCCAGTTGAGATCCGGCTGTTTCCGGTGAAAAACATGAAGATAATACCAGTCCTCATGCCCCGGAAGTTTTTGCCAGACAGGGCCTCCGAAGTAGGAACGCCAGTTGCATAAGGCAGATGGATCGGAAGTGTGCTCCAGATAGAAGAATTTTCCATATCTTCCTTCCGGATCGGCACAGGCTTTCTGAAACCAGATGTGTTCGTCGGAGCAGTGATTTACGACAAGATCCATGAGAATGTACATGTCACGTTTGTGAGCTTCCGTAAGAAGCCGCTCCATGTCTTCCATAGTTCCGAAACGAGGATCGATGTTGTAATAATCGGCAATATCATATCCCTGATCCGCAAGGGGAGAGACATAGATCGGGCTCAGCCACAGAATGTCCACACCGAGTTCTTTGAGGTAATCGAGTTTGCTGATGATACCCGGAAGATCTCCGATACCGTCACCATTGGAATCGCAGAAACTCTTTGGATAAATCTGATATGCAACTTTGTTGTGCCACCATTGTTTTTTCATGAAAGTATCTCCTATAGATGATTATTCGAGTAGTCCTTATTATGTTACAGTTCACAGGGTGAATTGTAACATAATTATACTATGACAAGGGAAGGTGTCACAAGTCTTCCGCATTCCTTTATTGTGGGATATTTTATTGTATGATATTATTGTATAATGAACCCATAAATTAAGACAAAAAAATCGTTGTTTCTAAGTTGGATTT
>JAUNAE010000081.1 GCA_030527765.1 Eubacteriales bacterium | reverse complement strand
AGCTTCTTCGGCAGCTTCTTCAGTTTCTTCAGCAGCTTTCTCTGTCTGAGTGTTTGCTGTTTCAGTACTGGAACTTCCGCATGCAGATAACATGGATGCAGCAGTTACTGTTGAAAGAAACAGTAAAAATGCTTTCCTTTTCATTTGGTTTCCTCCTTGTTTCTTAAAAACTTCCCCAAGTTATTTATTCCAGCACGCAACCATATGTCCATTGCCTCTATCTGTCAGAGGCGGGCATTCACGTGCACACTGTTCCGTTGCATAACGGCATCGTGTACGGAATGCACAGCCTGATGGCATGTTCAGCGGACTTGGTACGTCGCCTTCGAGAATAATACGTTTCTGTTCTCTCGCAATCTTTGGATCCGGAATCGGAACAGCGGAGAGAAGAGAAAGTGTGTACGGATGAAGTGGATGCTCATTCAGCTCATCCGCTTCAGCGGTCTCCACGATACGGCCAAGGTACATTACAGCGATTCGATCGGAGATGTGATGTACGACGAGAAGATCGTGGGCAATAAAAAGATAGGCAACTCCGAGTTTTTCCTGGAGTTCTTCAAACATGTTGATAACCTGCGCCTGAATGGAAACATCCAGTGCAGAAACCGGCTCGTCGCAGACAATGAATTTCGGATTTACAGATAAAGCTCTTGCGATACCGATTCGCTGTCTCTGACCACCGGAAAACTCATGTACATAGCGGGTTGCATGCTCAGCATTCAGACCGACCAGACTCATGAGTTCCAGAATTTTATCATGGCGCTCACCCTTGGATGAATAGAGTTTGTGGACATCCAGAGGCTCGCCGATAATGTCCTCTACAGTCATTCGAGGATCCAGAGAAGAATACGGATCCTGGAATACCATCTGCATTTCTTTGCGGTAGCGATGCATGTTTTTGTCGGTGATTTCTTCACCGTTGAAAAAGATCTGGCCACCGGTTGGTTTGTATAATCTAAGAAGAGTACGACCGACGGTTGTTTTGCCGCATCCGGACTCACCTACAAGACCAAGAGTTTCACCCGGGTTAATGGAAAAATTTACTCCATCAACCGCTTTGAGAAGGGTTTTGCTGAAAAATCCTGTCTTAATAGGAAAGTGCTGCTGCAGATCACGAACCTCGATCAATGGTGTGTTCGTTTTGTTGCTATTAGAGCTCATGTTACGGTTCCTCCACATAATTGTGATTCTTTACATTCATCCAGCAGGAAGCGCGATGTCCATCCGGTACGGTAAGTTCCGGCGGAACTTCCTCAAGGCAGATCTTCATTGCACTGTCACATCGTGCACAGAAGGCGCAGCCCTTTGGCATATTCAGAAGATTGATTGGGGTACCGGAGATCGGAACCAGCTTCTCCTTCATATTTTCTACGCTCGGAATGGAGCGAAGCAGTCCTTTGGTGTATTCGTGAGACGGATTATAGAAGATTGCGTCCGCGGTACCGCGTTCACAGATACGTCCGCCGTACATAACAACGATCTCGTCTGCCATCTGAGCAATGACACCCAGGTCATGGGTTACGATGATAATTGCCATGTTCAGTTTCTGCTGGAGTTCCTGCATCAGTTCCAGAATCTGTGCCTGAATGGTAACATCCAGAGCGGTTGTAGGCTCATCGGCGATCAGAACAGCCGGTTCACTGGCAAGAGCCATGGCGATCATAACACGCTGTCTCATACCACCGGACAGTTCATGAGGATACTGTTTGATACGTCGTTCGGCATCGTTGATACCGACAAGTTTCAGCATCTCAAGAGCAGATGCATGAGCTTCGGCTTTTGTCTTTTTGGAATGGATGAGGATGGCTTCCTCAATCTGGTTTCCAACGGTATAAACCGGGTTCAGAGAGGTCATAGGATCCTGGAAGATCATGGCACATTTCTGGCCGCGGAAGACCTGCATCTGTTTGTCGTTATATTTTGTGATGTCTTCTCCTTCGAACAGGATTTCACCTTCGGTGACATGTCCGTTCTGCTCCAGAATTTTCATAATGGAGTAGGATGTTACGGATTTTCCGGAACCGGATTCTCCGACGATTCCAAGTGTTTTTCCACGCTCCAGGGTGAAGCTGACACCGTTAACGGCCTGAACTTCTCCCTTGTCGGTTGTGAAAGATGTGTGCAGGTTTTTGACCTGCAGAAGTGGTGTGTTATTTTCTGACATACTAGTTACCTCCTAAGTTTCGGATCGAATGCATCGCGAAGACCATCTCCCAGAAGGTTGAAAGCCAGTACGATCAGTACGATAGTTACAGCCGGGAATACCAGCTGAAGCGGATAACTCTGAAGACCCTGACGAGCGGCATTTGCCAGAGAGCCAAGGGAAGGCATTGGAGCCTTAACACCCATTCCGACGAAGGAAAGGAAACTCTCGGTAAAGATTGCGGATGGAATCTGCAGAGCAGTTGTAATGATGATAACGCTGATACAGTTCGGAATAATATGAGTGCGGATGATACGGCTGGAGCTTGCACCTACCGCTTTTGCCGCAAGAATATATTCGTTGTTTTTGATTTTCAGAATTTCACCGCGGACAAGACGGGCCATACCTACCCAGTACAGAAGACCGAATACGATGAAAATAGCAATCATGTTGGTACCCAGAGTCTTGACAATCGGATTGTTTGTACGTTCAAGTGTCTCATTGAGCACTACGGACAGAAGAATGATGATCAGCATATCCGGCAGTGAGTATATGATGTCGACGATTCGCATCATTACCAGGTCGACTCGCCCTCCCATGTAACCGGAAATGGATCCGTACAGTACACCGATGATCAAAACCAGAATGGAAGCGAACAGACCTACAACCAGGGAGATCTTTGTACCTTCTACTACACGGATGAAGTAGTCACGGCACATGGAGTCGGTACCCATAATATGAGGAAAGACTTTTCCGCCTTCTTCAATAAATTTCTGCTCTTTCTGAGAGTACTCGAAAGGACCCAGGTTCTTGGCAGATTTGTCACGGCGTCCGTTTACAGTGATAATATCGGAATATCCGTAAGGTACAACGACAGGTGCGATGATGATGGTTGCCATGATCAGCACCAGTACAATGATGGATGCAACTGCAAGAGGGTTTTTCATAAGCTTGCGCATACCATCTTTGAAGAATGTCGTAGATTCACTCATGACATCCTGCTGTCTTTTTTCTTCTTCCGTTGCCGGCTCGAACTTCGCAAGATCGATCTGCAGGCTAAGTGGATTCTTTTTTGGTGATTCCATAATAGTTACTCCTTAATCAAGTTTAATTCTCGGGTCAACAACCTTATAAAGGATATCGCTCAGAAGGTTCATGAGAACCATGATGACAGCCAGAAAGATGGTAGTTGCCATAATCATTGGATAGTCACGGTTGTTGATAGACTGTACGAACTGCTGTCCAAGACCACCGATGGTGAAAATGTTCTCTACAACAAGAGAACCGGTGAGAATGTAGGCAAGCATCGGTCCGACATAGGTGATAACCGGGATCAGAGCATTACGAAGTGCATGCTTGAAAATGACTTTGACGGTGGATACACCTTTGGACTTGGCTGTACGAATATAATCCTGGCTCAGTGCGTCCAGCATACTTGTCTTTGTAAGACGGGTAACGTATGCGGTCGGGTATGCTGCAAGAGCGATAACCGGAAGAACAATGTTCTGATTGGAAGCACTCCATACCGGAAGAATCTTCAACTGAATACAGAAAATCATCAGAAGGAAGGTTGCAAATACGAAGGATGGCATTGCCGTGAACAGTGTGGTGAAGAAAATAATGATACGATCCGGCAGCTTATTTCGTTTCAGTGCGGCAATCGCACCAAGTACAACTCCGATAATGACTGCAAAAAAAGCAGCGATTCCACCGATTCGTGCGGAAACGGCGAAACAGCCTTTGAGTGTAGTGCTGATTTCACGGCCGGTTTTCAGGGAAACACCGAAATCACCGTGAAGCAGGTTGCCAAGGTACAGGAAAAACTGTTCAATCACCGGTTTGTCCAGATTGTATCGCTTCATCAGAACTTCTTTGGTCGAAGCGGAAAGTGCTTTCTCTGAATTGAAGGGACCACCCGGAACCGCGTTCATTGCAAAGAACGTGATCAGACAGATGATGAACACACTGAGAACCGCAAGCAGGATTCTCTTTACAAGATATTTTGACATAATTAACCTCCTCATGCTGCTGTCGAACAGCATTTTGATGCATTAGTGCATCACAAAATATAGAGTCATTATAAGCTTTTTTATATATGTTTACAAGTAGTTCACTGCTTTCTGTCACTGTCGGGTTACTGTCAAGTGTTCGTTGACAAATCTTTTTCATACAGAAGACTAACGGCCCACGCCCGAGCGATACAGTTCTTGTGATTTTGCATGAAGGAAGAGTTCTTTGAAAGAGTTCACAAGTTGTACACATTTTTCCCACAATTCAAACACAACTCTCCCATATACTGTGAAGCATCAACAGAGAACAAGCAGGAAAGCGAAGGACAGATGCAAATCTCAGTGAGAGGTATGAAGCATATCTTTTCATACGGGAAGTGCAGCTGGCGAGATGCAAAACTGCTGAGTATAATAATAAAGGCAGATAACAATAAGAGGAGGAATTGATTATGAAGTACGAATTTGACGATAACAATAAGCAGGAACTGAAAGAACTGGATTCTTATGAGTGGGATTGGACACAGGATATTCCGAATCAGAAGAAAGGAAAAGCAAAAAAGAACAATATGATGAAGAAGAGTATTACTTTTGGACTGTGTGCGATCATGGCAGGAGCACTGGCAGTCGGTGGATATCAGGGAGCTCGTTATTTCTCAGGAGCAGAGAATGTGATCGCAGCTGAGACAAACGGTGAGGAAACAAAGCTTACCATGACAGCAAAGAAAACTACCTCTGATACAGAGACAAAAGATACAAAAGAAAGCACTTCCAGAACAGGAAGTCTTGATGTTTCAGACATTGCTGAAGAGGCTATGCCAAGCATCGTTTCCATTACAACCAAATCTGTTCAGGAAGTTCAGAGCTATTATGGAATGTTTGGTGGTTTCGGCGGTTATGCACCTTCTACAGAGCAGGAGGTTGAGGGAAGTGGTTCCGGTATCATCGTAGGCAAGAACGATACAGAGCTTCTGATCGCAACCAACTATCATGTAGTTGAGGGAGCAGACACCATTTCTGTAGCGTTTGCAGACAATGAAGCTTACGAAGGAAAAGTAAAAGGTTACGATGACAGCAAGGACCTTGCAGTTGTTGCAGTAACTCTTGAGGATATTTCCGATTCTACATTATCTGCCATCAGCGTAGCAAAGATTGGAAGTTCTGATGATCTGAAGGTCGGTGAGCAGGTTGTTGCCATCGGTAATGCTCTTGGATATGGCCAGTCTGTAACAACCGGTATTGTCAGTGCAAAGAATCGTTACATGGATTCTTCTTCCGGCGAGATGGGAACATTGGATGAGAACACCAGTGGTGTAAATCTGATTCAGACAGATGCGGCAATTAACCCGGGAAACAGTGGCGGTGCTCTTCTGAACATGGATGGAGAACTGGTAGGTATTAACTCTGCAAAACTTGCTTCTACAGAGGTTGAGGGAATGGGTTATGCCATTGCAATTTCCGACGTAACCGATATTCTGGAAAGACTGATGAACGCACAGACCAGAGATAAACTTGCGGATGAGGATCATGGAGTACTCGGTATCATGGGTGCATCCGTATCCAGTGAGGCTTCCAAGATGTATGGAATGCCGCAGGGTGTTTACATTTCTGAGATTACAGCAGGCGGAGCTGCCGAAAAAGCAGGTCTTCCGGAAAAAGCAATCATCACAAAATTTGACGGAAGAACCGTAACCAGTATCGAAGAACTGATTGGATATCTGGCATATTATGAGCCGGGTGAGACCGTAGAAATCACCTATTCTATTTCCAATAACGGAAGTTACGAGGAGAAGACCGTTGATGTCACTCTTGGTGAGCAGACGGATACCGACACAAATAAAGATGCAGACGACAAAGACACAAAGAATACCGAAGAGAATGCCGACACAGAGGATACCGATGAAAATATCGACGACAACTTTGGTGACAGCACAGAGGACGATTACAATGGAGGCGAAGCAAGCCGCCAGGATATTATGGACGGCTGGGGTGAAGGCCTGTTCGGAGTATTCCGCTAATCATATGCCCATACAGCAGATGACGGAAAATGTAAGCAAAGGATGATCAGAACCGCATCAAGTAACGGATTGCGAGAATCCGATTAACTAAAAAAATAATGACAGCTGCCTGTTTTCAGAGAATTGAGAACAGGCAGCTTTTTTATATGTAGTCTGCGAAAAAGTACAAAAGGACAGTAGAAAATGTTGCATCTGCAACACGTATCAAAAAAATCTCCATGATAGAATAAGAATGCAAAGTAAAAGTGAAGGTAGACATTATATATAGAAGGAATAGGTGAAGTTCTATGGTATTTAGTGGATGTCAGAGCAAATCGAAAGAGATCACAATTTCAGAGAAAACCTGCCCGCAGTGTGGAGCAGAAATCGAAGTTTTTTCCGTTGATACAGAAGTAACCTGTGAATCATGTGGATTTACTGTTTACAATGATGCACTGAGCTGTGTGCAATGGTGCCAGTATGCCAAGAAGTGTGTTGGAGAAGAAATGTACAACCACATGATGGCTGTTGCGGCAGAACAGAAGAAAGCAATGAAAATGAAACAGGTATCCAGAAAAGCAACTGCCTGAAGACATGTACCAGAGGAAGCCAGAATGAAGAAAGAATACGAACGATTTTTGAAAAATTACGAGGACTACAGAGAGATGTCTCAGAGCCTGGATCAGAAGGATGTTACTATGATGGATTATAAAGCTGTTGCCTGCGGTGTGGGAACCTATCCGCAGAGAGATGATAAACATATGCTGAGACTTCGCATTCCGGGAGGAAGATTTACAAGAAGAGATCTGGGAGTAATTCTGGATATTTGCGGAGAATACAATGTTAAGACATTTAAGTTTTCAACAGGACAGTCCATACAGATTCATGATCTGGCAACGGAAGAGATTCGTCATATGATGCCGGCTTTTTGGGAAAAAGATATTCTTACGATGGGAACCGGCGGAAATAATCCTGCAAATGTGATGGCTTCTCCTCTTTCCGGTGTGGAAGAAGGAGAGTATTTCGATGTGATGCCTTATGCAGAGGCTGTCAGCAAATTTCTCGTGGACAGCATTGGAGTTTTGAAACTTCCAAGAAAATTTAAAGTAGGATTTTCTTCTTCCGACGCGAATGAGACGCATGCGACTTTCAAAGATATGGGATTTGCGGCAACTTCTGAGGGAACCTTTGAGGTGTATGGTGCCGGCGGTCTTGGAATTCAGCCGCGTCTGGGAGTGAAATTTGCAGATCATGTGCAGCCTGAGGAGGTTCTCTATTATCTGAAAGCCATGATGCTTGTGTTCTCTGAGAAGGGCAATTATCTGAACTGGAAAAAAGCTCGCAGCCGCTATCTTCAGGAAACTCTCGGAGTGGACAATCTTCGAAATATGGTTCTGGAGAAGGCAGAACAGCTTAAGAAGGAGGAGAATCTTGATCTTCCGGCCATTCAGGAACGAACAACAGAGAAGTCCGGCAAGGGTGAACTTGCGGAAAGCATTCGTGTTCGCCGCCAGAAACAGCATGGATTGTACGCAGTGCTGTTTCATCCTGCCGGAGGATTTCTTGCGTATGACAGATTGAAAGCACTTTATGAACTGACCAGAGATATGGAGGAAGTGGAATACCGTCTGTCCGTGGATGGAGGCGTCTACGTCATCAACTGCAATGCTGAGGAAACTCTTCAGGTTCTTGAAGCGACACCGGAAGGTGCGAAGACGGCATTTGAGACATCTGTATCCTGTGTGGGAAGAAGTCGTTGTGCCATTGGTGCATGTAATTCACAGGCGCTTCTCGCAGAATGTATGAAAGCAGTTCTTCCACAGGGATTTGAGGATGGAGTACTTCCGAGAATTGCGATCTCCGGATGTATTTCTTCCTGCTCCGCACATCAGGCTGCAGCGATCGGTTTCCGCGGAATTATGAAGAGAACGACAGAAGGTGTATCTCCGGCATTCCACATTTTCTGGGGTGGCTGTGATGAGAAGGGCAAAGAAGTTCTCGCAGAATCTACGAAAGTACTGCTGGCAGAAGATGTGCCGCAGTTTTTGATCGAACTCGGCAGAACCGTACAGGCCAGCGAAGAGAAGAATTATAAGAAATGGATCTTGAACCATGGCAATGTTATGGAAGCAATGATCGAGAGACATGCGTTTGTATAAAATGGATTAGAAATAAAAAAGGCAGTTCCGGAAGATTTCCGGAACTGCCTTTACACATACGATGGAAGCATTCTGAGTAAAGCAGCGAAGCGGATTGCGAATATCCGTTTGACAATCTGTCTCGCTGCATGCTCATGAATGCGGCCTATATTCAGGCTTTCAGCATTGCCTCGATGGCTGCCTTCGGCTGAACACCGATGATCTGATTTGCAGGCTCACCGTTTTTGAAGAGCATCAGTGTCGGAATGCTCATGATTTTGAACTGACGGGCAAGTTCAGGTTCTTCATCTACATTTACTTTTCCGAATTTGACATCCGGAGTGTTTTCTGCAAGTTCATCAACTACCGGGCTGATCATTTTGCATGGTCCGCACCATACTGCCCAGAAATCCAGTAAAACCGGTTTGTCGGATTTCAGTACTTCCTGCTCAAAGTTATCTGCTGTGATTGTAATAACTGCCATAATTGTTCTCCTTTTCTTCCTTATATAAATGATGATGTTATTGATACGGATTTCTTCATGTTTCACACTCTTGAAATCCTCATAAAAAATTGGTTCAATCGATCCGTTGTCAGATGGTCTCGATAATTTTGTACAGTAGTTTGTAAAGAGTCTGTGCCTCTTCCGGATCTAGCTTCATGCATGGAGCTATGTTTCCCGGAATTTCCAGAGCTTTCTGTTTCAGTTCCCGGCCTTTGTCTGTCAGTGTGACAACAACAACGCGCTCATCTTTGGTGCTTCTGGTACGAGTGAGCAATCCGTGTTCCTCCATCTTTTTCAGAAGAGGGGTCATGGTGCCGTTGTCCAGATAGAGCTTGCGGCAAAGATCTCCAACAGGAAGCTGGTCTTCTTCCCAGAGTACAAGAAGTACAATGTACTGAGTGTAAGTGATTCCGAGAGGTTTGAAATAAGGGGTATACAACCCAACTACTTTACGTGCACAGGCATACAGAGGAAAGCAGAGCTGATTCTCCAGATGCAGGCAGGCATCGTTTGTCAGAAGGTCCTGTGTATGATCAGTTGACATGATCTGTCACCTCCTGGGAATTATTGGCATTGCGGCGTTTGTTATCAAGATATGCAGCGGCGGAAAGAGCAGCGACATTGCCTTCGCCGGCAGACTTGATGTACTGGTAAGGAGTTCCGGTAATATCACCGCAGGCAAAGCAGCCCGGAGTGTTTGTACTCAGATCTCGCTGTACCTTTATGTGATTTCCATCCATCTCCAGTCCCGGAACAAGCTGTTTCGGAGATACGCTTTCTCTCAGAAGAAAGACACCATCAAAAGCGTAGGAGTTCTGATCGGTCTCAAGACCGGATGCTTTGAAGCCTTCTGCAAGAATGGCTTTCGGTGTCTCGCGGATGATACGGATTTCGGAAGGAAGATGAACTTCTTCCTTATACATAGGAAAATAAGTTACCTGGGAAGCGTATTCTGCCATGAATTCCACCTCGGCTTCTTCCTTCGGAGAGAAACCGACGATTCCTACACTGGCCCCTTTGTAAAGAGGGGCATCGCAGGTTGCACAGTAGCTGACACCGCGTCCAAGATATTCCTCTTCATTGGGATAAGGTTTGCCATTGGTAACGCCGCTGGCGATAATGACAGAAGATGCTTCGTAGCTGCCGTTCACTGCCTGAATGGCAAAGTACTCACCCATTGGGTAAATCAGTGTGACACGGTCTTCTGTGATAGAAATGTCCATGGATGTAATGTGATCCAGGAATGCTTTCTGTAAGTCGCCTCCGGAAACTGCCGGAAGTCCGAGATAATTCTGAATGCTGTGTGCTTTGGATACCTTGTCGCTGGAGGATGCAGATCCGATCAGAAGAATTTTTTTCTTACGGATGGTTGCTGTCACCGCTGCGGATAATCCAGCAGGACCGGTTCCGATAATAGCGATATCATAACGTTCCATGTTGAGTACCTCCTAATATATATGAGTCAGGCGGATGTTAATATTCCGCATTGCTGCCTGTTCATAACCGAATAGTTATTTCGCAGCTTATCAGTTAAGTCGTTTTGTTCTGTTTGATTACGATTATATTGTATCAAATATTATTGGAAAGTCAAGAGGGAAATATACAAAGTAAGACAAAACATCTATGGTTCGCCGACTTTAAGGTAAGGAAACGAGGATTACTGTTTTGTCTGTGAATTGCAGCAGAAGCAAACGGGGGCTTGTAGAAGGATTAGAATCCCCTTGCGTATCCTGAAAAAACTGATTATAATACGTACCGTATCGGTAATCGGACTACATTTCATTATGAAAGGATATATATATGCTGAATCAGTTTTCCAGAACACAGCTTCTGGTTGGAAAAGATGCAATGGACGTACTTGCAAATGCAAGGGTTGCGATTTTTGGAATCGGAGGAGTCGGCGGCTACGTGTGTGAGGCCCTGGTTCGTTCCGGTGTAGGAAAGTTTGATTTGATCGATGATGACAAGGTTTGTCTGACGAATCTGAATCGCCAGATTCATGCCACGAGAAAAACCGTTGGCCAGTACAAGGCAGATGTCATGAAAGAACGTATGCTGGAAATCAATCCAAAAGCAGAAATCGAAGTGCACAAATGCTTCTATCTGCCGGAGACAAAAGATGAGTTTGATTTTTCCAAATACGATTATGTCGTAGACGCAGTAGATACAGTGACTGCCAAGATTCAGATTGTCATGGAAGCTCAGGCAGCAGGTGTGCCGATTATGAGCAGCATGGGCGCCGGCAACAAAATGAACCCGGCAATGTTTGAGGTGGCAGATATTTATAAGACCTCTGTAGATCCTCTTGCGAGAGTTATGCGCAGGGAATTGAAACAGAGACGTGTGAAACATCTCAAAGTTGTTTATTCAAAAGAACAGCCGATTCGTCCGCTGGAGGATATGTCCATCAGCTGCAGAACACACTGCATCTGCCCTCCGGGAGCAAAACACAAATGTACAGAGCGCAGAGATATTCCGGGATCCAATGCCTTCGTTCCGTCGGTTGCCGGATTGATCATTGCAGGTGAAGTGGTCAAAGATCTCATTGGTTATGGAAAGAAAACAAAATAAGTGAGATGAGATACCAAAGGTAAATAAGAACGTTTATGAAAAAAGTGCGAAATTTGTTTTCGCACTTTTTCGTTGCTTTTTTTACGATAATTATAGGGGAGAATGTACAACACCCCTTGAATCAAAAGCGATTTCTGACTATAATTCATTTTGGGTTGTCATACATACACAGAAGTTTCTGCGTAATGTGGAGACAATGGGTTGGTATGGATAGGAAATTAAGAAAGATTTTAGTTGAAGATTTCGTGATTAACTGAGATATCAACACGGTTGTAATAAAAAAAACATGAAAGAAAGGAAGAAGTAACCATGAAACGAAGAAAAACGTTCGGGGCTGTGGTTGCCATGCTGCTTGCTTTGGTTCTGACCTTACAGCAATCAGGCTTTGTTGCGTTGGCGACAGAGGAAATGGCTTACGAACAGACAGATGCCCAGGAGTATGCACAAGAGATGGCAGAAGAGTCATCTGGAGAAGCAGAATCCGGAGACAGTCAATCTGAAGAACCCCAGGCAGAAGATGCAGGGGATGTGGAAGAACCGACAGCTGAGGAACCTGTTGTGACAGAAGAACCTGTTGT
>JAUNAE010000545.1 GCA_030527765.1 Eubacteriales bacterium | reverse complement strand
AACGGATTCGTCTATTGTTTCGCTGATTTTCATAGCAATCTTCTAGCATTCCTGTTTAGAAAAAGGAGTGCCGGATACGGCACATAAAAAGTGTGCCATTAAAGGCACAAAATTAGGTGCTGAGGGAACAGTTACAGCTAAAAGTGGACTTCATAGACAAGCCCTCGGCGTTTGAGAGCGAAATACACCCATCGCACAAAACTTCGTTTTGTACTCTGTGTATTTCGCTCTGCGAGGCTTAGCCGCCACAAGGCGGATGTGTTCGCAGGATGAGTGCCTATGCACTCGCTCACAGGGAAAGTCCATCTATCACATCTCATCTATCTTATCTGTCCTCTTTTCCAAAATCAAAACTGGGAAAGGAGGAAATCGCTATGCCAAGAAATTCATTTGTGCAGATGTCAAAGCTCCATAATGTTCGTGGAAGAATCTATTATATCTCCAGTGACAAAAAACAGGAAAATCTCTATGCGGTATATGAAACCACAGACCGAAAATTTTGGACAGAACTTGCCAAGTGCAATCAGGCAGAATTTAAGAAAAGCGGTACAGAGGGAAAATGTATCGAAGCAAGAGAATTTATCATTGCCCTGCCGGAATCTTTTGTGGATTATCCGCCAGACGGACTATTAAAATATATGACGGATAAATTCAAAAGTCGGTATGGTGTTGACTGTATTGCAGCAATCCATCATAACAAACGAAAGACGAATTATCATATCCATCTTATCTTTGCAGAACGAAATTATCTTGATGATCCGATAGAAAAGATTGCCACCAGAAATATGTTCTATGATGAGAAAGGTAATCATGTTCGTACCAAGAAAGAAATCCTAGACGAGAATGGAACTATCCGTAAAAGGTGTAAGGTTATCAAGAAAGGTGAGGTCTACGAAAGACAGATGTTTACCATCAAGGACGCTCGCTTTAAGCAGGAACATTTCTTAGATGAGGTCAAGGTATTTTATACCGATGTCATCAACGGACTTGTCAAAGATGAGAAAGAAAAGCTGTCTGTATTCAAGCGTGGGGATGTCTATATTGCCACTAAGAAAATCGGCAAGAACAATCCAAAGGCAGATAAGATTGCACTCAATAACAAGGTCATACAGGACTGGAATCGTACTGTGGATCACGCTCTTGTATCGGGTATGGAGAGAAAAGAAGTATTACAACTCAAACAGGAACAGATTTCAACTCCGATAAAGGAATCCATCAAAAAATATGGTAATCATCCAGAATTGTTATTTATGATTATTTTCAAGGCAATCGAGATTTTGAATAAACTCATAAAACTGCTGATGCAGAAAAAGGAACAACAGAAAGCCAGAATCTCCAACCTTATGGAACGAAGAAATGAAAAACAAGAGAAACAATCTGCTCTATCTGTTACACAGACAGACTATCAGACAATTCCTGCTGTAACACAACCAGTCAAAGTACCTGCTACTACTACCGCAGAAAAGGAAGTTATTCCACCAAGACCAAGAATGTCTGAACTGGCACACGATTATGAAATGCGTCTGGAAGAGATTATGGAGAAACTTAAAAGACAAAACAGAGCCATTCATACGCCGGAAGTAGAAAAGGAACTGATTGACGAGGATTTGAAGAACTGTACAGGACTGTTCAAGGGAAAGCAACGAAAGGAATTACAGGTACAGTCTGACCGGTACGCAAAAACGATTCAGACCATGAAGCAGGGATTATCCCATATCGTACAGGATTACAAATATCCAACGGTAGATGCGTTCCTGCAAGACTATAAAAGGGGTAAGTCAGAATATGAATCCTATGTCAAAGCAAACAAGGAATGGGAGTCCAAGTATGGGGAAAAATCTATCCATCGAAAACTGGCAGAAAAACAGGCAGAAGTTCAGAAACGAGAACAGGATAAGAATGTCTTCAATCGCTCAACAACAAACCGAGATGCAAGATAATAAAACAAATGAAAATATCCTGCTAAAATCGTTATATGTTTTCATTATTTGTATTGTGCACAATGCACAATACAAATAATGAAATGTACATAAAAGTAGCAAAACAAGCTAAAAATATTTGATTTTCCTTCAAAAGTATGCTATGTTATAAATGTAGCAGTAGAACTTAATGTGTAACTTTATAATGTGGAAAGGGAGGTATGTTGTATGAGTAAAAAAAAACCGAAAATTGCAATAACAAATTGAACACCCCATAGCCTAGGCTGCCTGTTGGTAA
>JAUNAE010000080.1 GCA_030527765.1 Eubacteriales bacterium | reverse complement strand
CTACTCCTCACACACGGCTGATTCGTTCCGGCTCTGCACAAACTCGCTCTTCGAGATAAAGCGGACATTCGCAATCCGCTTCCGCTACTTGCTCATGAACGCAGGCTGCGAAGTAGCCTGCGTTCAGACTTGTGCTCGCCGTCACTGCCAGTGTGTTCGTCCTGACGAAAGCCTCGCTATTGTCACTTCGAATCTGTATTCGCTCGGTCTTTGTGCCCGTTTAGTTTCCGATCATTGCTACAAAAAACTCCCTTCAAGAACAGATAAGTGTTTACCTGCCTCAAAGGGAGTATCGTACCAAAATAATATTCTAACTAAGTACAGTAAAACTTGCCTCGGCCTTCCTGTATCCTTACAAAATCTCTTCCAATGCGTTGACATCTTCTTCGGTGGTTGCCCAGCTGGTCGCCAGTCTTACGATCGTGTGGTTCTCATCGTATGGCTCCCAGAAGCTGTACTCCAGTTTCTCCGAAAGTGTCTTCATCTGCTGATTCTCAAGTACCACAAACACCTGATTGGTCGGATTCTCAAACACAAGCTTGTATCCTTTCTCCACCAGAATCTCTCTCAGACGATCGGCTGCCTTAAGAGCTGTTTTTCCAACACGGTCATAGAGATCTTCTGTGAAAAGAGCATCAAACTGCAGTCCGAGAAGGCGTCCTTTTGCAAGAAGTGCTCCGTGCTGTTTGATGATCGTGAAGAAATGCGGGATCAGCTTCGGATTCGGAAGGACGACCCCTTCTCCAAAGAGACAGCCGCATTTTGTTCCGCCGATATAGAAAGCATCACAAAGACGGGCCATATCCGGGAGTGTCACATCATTTGCTTCGCTGGCAAGGGCATAAGCAAGACGTGCTCCATCCACAAAGAGTTTCATATCGTATTTGTCGCAGACCTCGCGAAGGGCTGTCATCTCCTCCAGAGAATACAGGGTACCGTACTCGGTAGGCTGGGAAATATATACCATTCCCGGCATCGTCATATGCTCATGATTGTCATCGTGATAAAACTTCTCGCAGAAATTTCTTACCGTCTCTGCCTGAAGCTTGCCGAGTGTCTGTGGCAGTTCCAGCACCTTGTGGCCGCCAAACTCAACTGCACCGGCCTCATGAAGACTGATATGTCCGCTCTCTGCCGCAATAACTCCCTGATAAGAAGTGAGAATACCATCAATGACCGTGGCATTGGTCTGGGTTCCTCCCACCAGAAAATAGATGGCTGCCTCCGGGCATTCGCAGGCTTTTCGAATCTTCTCTTTCGCAGAAGCCGTAAACTCGTCGGTTCCATATCCCGGAGTTCTCAGCATATTGGTCTCACACAGTCTGCTGAGAATTTCCGGATGGGCGCCTTCCTGATAATCCGATGCAAAATACAACTTACTCATTGGTTTGAACTACTCCCTTCAATGTCTGTCTATCTCTTATTCTCCAAAAGGTACGACATCGCGAACCGCTTCTTTTGGAAGAATTTCTTTGTCTTCGTTCTGAATGTCGATGAGGTGATAACGGTTATTTCCCATGCCGAGTTCTTTCATATAGCTCAACTGGCGAAGACCGTGGCGTGTCTCCATTCGCTCAACCAGATCATGATGCTGTTCTTTGGTCATGGCGTATACAAGGTCGACCGATGCCTGATCTGCTGCCAGAATATCTGTAGATGCAACAATACCGATGTTCGGAGTCACAACCGGTGCTGCTGCACAACCTTCACAGTCACAGGAAACGGACATGTTTCTAAGCACATTAATATAGACAATCTGCTCTCCGAAATGATCTACCACGGATTTTGTGGATTCGCTGATACGCTCCATCAGTTCTTCCATGGCGATGGACCACATATTGTCAGATCCTTCTGCTGTGTGGATCATGGCTTTTCCAATTCTTCCATCTGCGCAGCCGATTCCGATGTTCTTGTTGGAACCGCCGAAACCACCCATAGTATGTCCTTTGAAGTGGGTCAGAACAAGCAGGGAATCATAGTCTGCAAGGTTCTTGCCAACGGACATTTCTGTAAACCACTTGCCATCCTTTACCGGGAACATAGTCGTTCCTTCTGCATCCATAATGTCCACCGGGCAGAATGTCCAGCCGTTCACTTTGAGTGTCTCTCTGTGCTGTTCTGTTGTGTAACGGTCACCCTCATAGTAGGTGTTTGTCTCCACAATATTCGCTTCCGGAAGTCGTTCTTCCACGAGAGCTTTTACCCATGGACGCGGAATGATATTCGGACCGTTCTTCTCACCTGTGTGAAGTTTGATGCCGACTTTGCCTTTCAGCTTATCACCGACTTTATCAAAAATTGCCTTCAGTCCCTCCGGAGACAAGTCTCTGGTAAAGTATACTACGGATTCTTCTCCGGTTCTTTCTGCATATGGAATATAGCGCTCGCCGCCTGTGCCGGCCAAAATTTTCTGTGCCATAAAAATCCTCCTTCAGTCATATTACTTTCATAAGTTTCAATGTTGATTCTGTGATGTTTATTATACGATGTTACTTTGCTTCATGTAAATACGAGAAAATTTCTAAAACGCAAATCTCGTAAGAAGATTCGCGCGCGAGTTCGGCAGTTGCGAAGCAGCTTTCCCTTATTCAAACTCCAGTACCACTCTCTCGATAGTATATCCTCTTCCCCGGACATTCTTTACTTTTTCGATGGTAACGAAAGCCTCCGGATCAATCTGATCAATAATTTCCGAAACCTTTCTGTAAGAAACAGATCTCATGACACTTTCGATCTTCAGAAGTTTCGTCTGAGTCAGTCCTCCTTCGGCATAAATCATAGCAAGGCCAAAGTCATTCTTCAGCAGTTCCCTGCGGAGCTCTTCATATTTTTCGGAGATGATGGTTACACGGATACAATCCTCTCCCATCGTCAGAATGTAATTGATAGCATTTGTCATAAGGAAGGTGTAAATCAGACCATAAATGATGCTGTTCAGGCCAAAGATCGGAATCTGACAGATCATAATACATGAATCCATAACGTTCATAACCGTCCCCACCGGCTTCTTCAGAAATTTGTGAAGCACAAGAACCGGAATATCAAATCCTCCTGTAGATCCGCCGGATTTCATCACAAGACCGATACCGACTCCCGAAACAATTCCACCGCAGAGTGCTGCCAGCCATGTAGTATCCGCAATCGTCGTAATCTGCGGAATTCTCTCAAAGACACCCACTGCTACAGGATAAATAAGTGAAGAAAATACGGAACCGAGAAAAAGTTTCTTTCCTCCCGCCAGAGCACACATCGGCAGAACACAAATGTTCAGCACCAACAGCACCGTGGACATTGGTACATGAAAGAGATGATGAATCACCATTGCCACACCTGTGGCACCCCCAATGATTAATCCGAATGGTTCGATAAATGCGCAGACCGCAAATGCCAGAAGCACAGATCCCACCGTATTCATGGCAATATTTTTTAATCTGCTTCGAGTTACTATTTTTTTCAAAATGACACCCCCAAAAAGTTACTTATTTCCAGGTTTTCCAGACTTCCGGCTGATATCCGATCGTCGACTGTCTGCCGTTTCGAACAACCGGGGTCTTGATCACCTGAGGATTCTCCAGAATTTTTTCCAGTCGATCCTCTTCTGCTATATATTTAATCAGAGCCAGAAGATCCTTGTCCTTGCAGTTTGGATTCACCATATTTTCCATTACGCCGTTTGCCTGAGCAACCGCATTGAATTCCCCTTTGCTCATTCCCTTTTCCTTCATATCAATGAACTGGAACTTGATGCCTCGTTCCTTGAAAAAGCGTTCCGCTTTCTTTGTGTCATTGCACTTCTTCGTGCCGAAAATCTGAATATTCATCTTCTACCTCCTAGTATTCCTCATACTCCCAGCTTTTCGTATCAAGCACCGGAAACTTCTGTGTTCCGATGGGTCTTCTGCCTCGATCCGTCGAAAACACATCACATGAAAGCACATTACAGTCTCTTCGAATGGATTCCACCGGAGTGTGCCCCACGACCTGAAGAAACTCCTCCGGACGATACAAGGCTTCTTTGGAATATTGAGGCCGATGCCAGATACAGCTGTCATCCTGCCACATATCATCACTGCCAAGATCGTTGATCCTCTGCACCATTTCATCCACCTGATCATAGGAATCGGGGCAGACAAATTTCACAAAGGATTCCCGCAAACCTCCGTGTGAGAACAATACCTGATCGATTCGATGAAGATAGCACATGGAATTTCCTTCAGAAAGTGTTCTCTCAAGTTCCTTCATTTTCGCTCGGACTGTCGGAGCACAGACTCTACTGAATCCGGTCTCCAGCTGTCCCCACAAGTAGGAAAGATCATGGTTTCCATAAATCCAGACGGTATTCGAAAATTCCCGGGAAAAAGCAATTGCCGCATCATACGTCTGAATATACAAATCGATGTTATAACTCTGATCCCAGTCATCCGGAAGATCCATAAGACAGACCGCCTGCTCTGCCACACCATTTCTCAACAGTTCCCCTGCTCTCTGAAACATCCATGGTTTCAAGTGCACATCAGGAATTACAAGCACACGCATCACTTCATCCTCCTCGTCAGCCACTCCCTCTTCACAGACAGTTTCACCAGTCCGACTCCCAAATAACACAGACAATCACGCACTCTCTCAGAACAGCACTTCCAGCAGATGCTTCACCGCAGGATTCGGATTCTCTGCTCTCCAGCAGGCTTCCACATCCACCGTCTCTGTCGTTCCATCCATCTGCACCACCGGAAGAATTCCAAGAGACAGATCTTTCTGATAGCTTCTCGTAATGTATTCCGGAATGATGCTGACGCCCAGCCCCAGAGAAATCATGAGAAACAATGTCTCCGGATCTCCTTCGACTCCGATCACATCCGGCAGATATCCTCCTCGCTCATAGATCAGGAGGGATTCCTCCATCTGGTCTTTCGGGCGATCCACCGGCTCCATCATCAAAAACTTCTCCTGCTTTAAATCCTGGTAAGTGATCTTTTTCTTTCGGACAAGCGCATGATCCCCCGGAAGAACTGCCATAACCGGATAGCTCTTATAATACCGGTGTTCCAGATCCGGATACTCTCTTTTAAAAGGAGCAATGGACATTACAAGATCACATTCTCCCCGACTAAGAGTTTCCAGAAGAACACTCATATTTCCCCGGATGAGATTAATTTTGATCTTCGGATAGGTTCTGTGAAAATCCCCCAGCGGCTCTGTGAAATCACTCTGTCCATAACCACTGACAAATCCAATGGTGACTTCTCCTTCCACCCCGTCGGATGCCAGTCTTGCCAGACGAAGAGCATCTCTTCCGTGGGCGACAATCTGCCTTGCCTCATTCAGATACACTCTTCCCGCCGGGGTCAGTTCCACATGGTGTTTGTCCCGAAGAAATAAGGGAACACCAATCTGTTTCTCCAACGCCCGGATCTGCTGTGTCATCGCCGTCTGGGAAATAAAACACTTCTCTGCGGCTCTCGTAAAATTCAAGCACTCAGCGACCTGTATAAAATATTCCAGCTGATTAAAATTCATAAGTTCCTCCGTAAAGTAATGCAGCCATTCGTGTTGTTATAAGAAAAACTTATTGCACAAGCAAATTATATCATTTCACATCTGTCGTCTCAAGCTTTATAATCAAAGAAACTTCTAACAGAACAAGTGGTACAACTGTTCATGAAGTGACCGGTGACGCACTTTTTCCCCGAAGCGAGTATCGAAGCAAATTGCGAATATTCGCTTGTACAAAATTTCAAGAAAGTGAGGATACGAATTATGGCAGCGAAAAAAATCCCTTACAAAATATATTTAGATGAAACTGAGATTCCGAAAAAATGGTACAACATGCGTGCAGACATGAAAAACAAACCTGCACCTCTGTTAAACCCGGGTACTCTGAAGCCTCTGACAAAAGAAGAGCTGAGCCCGATTTTCTGTGAAGAGCTGGTAGAGCAGGAACTGGATGACACCACTGCTTATATTGACATTCCGGAAGAAATCCAGGAATACTACAAGACCTACCGTCCGGCTCCTCTTATGAGAGCTTATCACCTGGAAAAAGCCCTCGGAACCCCTGCGAAAATTTACTACAAATTTGAAGGCAATAATACCAGTGGAAGCCACAAGCTGAACTCCGCTCTTGCCCAGGCCTACTACGCTAAGAAGCAGGGACTGAAAGGTGTCACAACCGAGACCGGTGCCGGTCAGTGGGGAACCGCCCTCTCCATGGCATGCTCCTATTTTGATCTGGACTGCAAAGTATACATGGTAAAAGTTTCCTACGAGCAGAAACCGTTCCGTCGGGAAGTTATGAGAACTTACGGTGCAGAAGTTACCCCTTCTCCTTCCATGACCACAGAAGTTGGACGAAAAATTCTTGCAGAGCATCCGGGAACGACCGGAAGTCTTGGCTGTGCCATTTCTGAAGCCGTAGAAGTTGCAACCCAGAACGAAGGTTACCGCTACGTACTTGGCAGCGTTCTGAATCAGGTACTTCTTCATCAGTCTATCATCGGCCTTGAGGCAAAAGCCGCTCTGGACAAATACGACATCACTCCGGACATCATCATCGGATGTGCCGGCGGCGGTTCCAACCTCGGCGGTCTCATTGCTCCTTTTATGGGAGAGAAACTGCGTGGAGAAAAAGACTATCGCATTATCGCCGTTGAGCCTGCTTCCTGTCCGAGTTTCACCCGCGGCAAATTCGCCTACGACTTCTGCGACACAGGAATGATCTGCCCACTGGCCAAAATGTACACTCTCGGAAGTGGTTTCATCCCCTCTCCAAACCACGCCGGCGGTCTCAGATTCCACGGAATGAGCACGACACTTTCCCAGCTGTATCATGATGGATTCATGGAAGCCATTTCCGTTGAGCAGACTTCCGTATTCGAAGCGGCAGAACAGTTTGCCCGCACAGAAGGAATTCTTCCGGCCCCTGAAAGTTCCCATGCCATCCGTGCAGCCATTGACGAGGCGCTGAAATGCAAAGAAACCGGCGAGGAAAAAACCATTCTCTTCGGTCTTACCGGTACCGGATATTTCGATATGTACGCATATGAGGCATATCATGATAAGAAAATGACGGATTATATTCCATCAGATGAAGATCTTGCTGTTGGCTTTGCCGGAATTCCAAAATTCCCGGGCAACGATCTCTAATCCCCCTCGTTCTAAGCGGGATCTGTTACCGTTTATTTCGTGTTACATCCCATTTAGATAGATAGAATAATACAATACAAAAAATGCTCTGCAGAGATTCATTCCCATAAGGAATCTCCACAGAGCATTTTTTTCTGCTCATGAACGCAGTGTTTCCATTGTGTTCCGTACGTAATCGGAACCGTACTCTCTGATAATTCGGCCGGCATAGCGGTTCGCCGGATGTTTGACTTTGTCCCGCTGATAAGCCAGACATTCCTTGAGTTTCTCCTCCGGAAAAATTCCGGACAGGAGTTCTTCCATATGATCCAGTACCTGAAGGGCTTCCTCTGCCACCGGACAAAACTGCTTCTTCTCTGTTTCGATCAAAATGCGGTCAGAATCCAGAAGAGCACTCCGCTTCATATTGGCGATGGCCCGTTTCTGCTCTTCCTCATCCAATCGTTCTTCCGGGAGAAGGGAAAGATAGGTCAGAAGAAGATAAACAAACTCCAGATCTCTTTCATCAATTCCTTTTTCCGCAAGAGGATTCAAATCAAACATTCGAAGCTCAATATGATTCACACCTTTTGACAGAAGTTCCAGACTGTTCACACCTCTCGGCTTTAACCGCACCGGGTAATACAGTTCCGACGGCATTTTCAGCATACCGCGCTTCACATAGGACTGAATACTTTGTACGTATCCTTCCAAAGAAGAAAAATCAAGAATCGGCACAAAGGAATTCCAGTATCCCTCCTCACTGCAGCGGATAGATGCATACTCGCTGATTCTTGTCTCCCCCATCGATTCGGAGTCTTTTTCCAGAAAAGAAGCATCCGTCAAAGGACTGGCTGCGGTCAGGTACACAATCAGCCAGCTGTACTTCAGAGTCTTGCATGCCAGATCCAGGTAAAACCGGTTCTTGTAGTCCTGAAAAGCCTCCCGACCTTTTTGTTCAGTCACTTCTGACGTTCTCTTTTCCTCTGTCTCTATCCTGTTTCCCTGTCTGATTTCTTCCTCGGTTCCTTGTTTGGCTCTCTCCCGGAAATCCAGTTCCAGAAGCCGCTCCGCAAAAGAGAAGTTAAAGTGAATTCCGGAAAAAAGCATTTTCTTTTTTCCGTATTTTTCTGCCAGATACTCCCGGTAAACTTCTTTTTCTTTTAATTCACCCTCAAAATGTGCAATCTCAATATCATCTTCCCCCTTTACATAAGGCGGATTTGAGAAGGGCCACAGATATTCACATCCGGAAGGCAATGTTTGGATTTTATCCACCGTTCCTCTGTGGATATCTCCAAGTTCCTCAAGAACTCCCTCTACCGTCGTATGGACACCGGTGATCATTTCCACCTGATTCTCACAGAAGTCCCGATCCCTTCTGGGATCTCCCGGAAAAGGATGGGGCGTATGGGAAAGATTTCCCTTCTCATCCACCCGAAGAGTTTCTTTTTCCAGTCCGAACTCTCCCTGAAGCAGTTCTGCAAATATTTCTCTATTCAGATTATTGATATCAAATCCCATTCCTGTTTTCCTTGCTTATAATGTCCCATAGCTTCGGATCAATGTTTCCAGATCTTTGCCCTCATCGATGGTCTGCCAGATATTCTGGGCAGGATTTTGACGAAGTCGAATGCGCTCATAGAGAGGCTTCACATACACCTCTTCCCCAAGATTTCGTTCCTTCAGCCCTTCTTCCGAAAGCTTTACTACGTTTTCTGCCAACTCATACAGAGCATCCATGTCTGCAAACTCCGGCCAGGTTCTCCGGTTAAAGAGTTTTCGGAGTTCATCCCCGTTATATCCATGTCCGTAAATCACATGATCTTCCGCAAGAAGCCGGTCAAGTTCCGGAAGTTTCTGCTTCAGACCCAGATGGAACGCTGCCACTGTCATCGCTTCACTCACAGGCTGACAGCAGACGCTTCGAAACTCAATCGTTCCCCGGAAAGTCAGATCTTCGAATTTGAAACTTCGAAGATATTCCAGATCTGTCTCTTCAGGAACAACTTCCACTTTCTGATAACCATTTCCGTCAAAAAACTCTCCGGTAACGGATTCACTTGCAAAATAATCCATCACAGAAAGAGGTGTGAAATTCACATATTTTCCATCCCGCATAACACAGTACAGACTGGTCGCTTCCAGATAGTCTTCCAATTCCTCCAGAGATTCCGGAATCGGCTGGAACATACCGATATTTTTCTCATTGATTCCATGAGTACTGTTTTCCCAGAGCATGTCTCTGCAGCAAAGCATCTCCGGTTCTTCCTCTGCCATTACGGAATTAGAGAACAGGACTGCCTTCACCGGCTCCACTCTGGAAAAAGCACGGATCGCCTGGATCAGCTGCTCCTTGTCAAAATCCAGCTGCACCTGGGATGCGCTTGCAAAAGATCCGTACGTCGGATAGTGATGAAACTCCATCAGATCCTGCGGGTACTCCGTGTAGGATGCGAGATGGTGAAACAGCATACGATATCTCTCGTTCGGAATCGGCACGTTGTGATTGTAGTTCCGGTATGGATTGATGCCCATTCCCGTCAGCATATGCTCTTCCCGGGAGAATGCCTTCTGCAGCCAGGAAAAATACGTCTCAAATCGATTCTTCAGTGTGTGGATATCTTTTGCCTTTCCAAGAGACAGTTCCAGATTGTTATATGCACAATCGTAGGAAAGAATGTCTCCTGTTTCTCTTTGGAGTGCCGCATAAATATGTCCTTCATCATCCACTCCGGATGTCTCGAATCCAAACTCCTGAAGGAATTCTTCCGTGATGCGGTGAACCAGATCAAAAGAGACCGGCTCTTTCTTCAAATTCACAATAGGAAGTTCGATTTCGATTCCGATATACTCCTCCCGCTTTCTCTCTGTAGGAAGAATATATTTCTCATAAATTTTCTGGCTTATTTCCGTTCTGTCCATATAATTCGTCTTTTATTTCCTTTATATTTTTCATTTTGCAGCCTGCACTGGTATTCCGACCAGAGTCCCTGTTGTTGTATCGTAACTGTCTTACAGACTAGAGTTCCTGTTATTGTATTGTATCGTAACTTTCTTACAGATCAGAGAAGATCTGATACAGCAGCTGATAATCTGCCGGATTGTCCACGAAACGCTTTTCATGAACTCGCCCAACAGTTTCCAGTTCTCCTTCCTTGTAGGCAAGCAGTCTGGTCATTGGAACCGGGCTCCACTCTTCTGTTCCAAAAGGAACCGTCGCAAATTTCGCAACACCCTCTCCTTTTGCCACATACAACGTATGTTCACAGTTTGTATGCACATAAAAATACTCTCCATCGTAGATCAGGAGATTCAGTTTGTTATGAGGTGCCATCTCACACACAAGGCGATCCAGAATTTTGAATCTCTCTTCATAGGTAAGACCTGCAGACGAATCTTTCTTCTGCAGCAGCGCCTGGTTCATTTTGGAAAGGAGGTAAAGAAATATACGTTCACTGTCTGTACTGCCCTGCTGTTTCTGGGTGTAAGCCTTCAAAGGTTCAAAATCAAAAATAGTGCCATTGTGAACCATGGTCCACTGTCTTCCGGACAGATCTCTGCCTGTAAAAGGATGACAATTGTTGTACTCCAGATTTCCGATGGTTGCATATCGGATATGGGCAAGAACATTTTTGCCGGATACTGTTGCAGTGAGCCGCTCCTCCAGATAATGGCTCTTGCTTGCCTGCATCGGTTCTTTCTCAATCTGCACACCCTGCTCGTCAAAGGTCGCCAGTCCCCATCCATGGGGATGACGCGGGCTGTGGCTGTAGAATTCCCGCAGACATTCGTTATATTCCAAAGGATATTTTGCATTCACTCCAAACAGTTCACACATGACTAAAACTCCATTTCCATCTATTATTACTGACATATCTGCTGACGCAGATATCATCTTGGATAAAAGCCGATTGCTTCATGCTTCGCATTCTCGCAATCGTCAATAAAAAATCCACCGACAGAACCCTCTCTGTCGATGGATGTAGTATAGCATGTTCAATATGTGATAGGTATATACCAAATACTAATTGCCATCTATAGGCATTAACTATAGCTCTGTTGTCTCTCTCTGGTAAAGCACCGGAGTGATCACCTTGTGAACCGGTGCCGGAACTTCACTGCCCTCAGAGTTCTTCCGTTCTTCAATCTGCTCAATCAGAAGGGAGACTGCTTCCTTTGCAATAACATCAATCTGCTGTCCCACCGTCGAAATGGAGTACACCGCTTCCGTGGAAATCGGGGAGTTATCAAAGCCCACAAGCTTATAATCCTCCGGCAATGTTTTGAACCGGCGAATCAAAAGATTCAGGAAACAGTTGGCACGGGTATCGTCTGAGAAAAATATTCCCTTCTTTATATTAGGATACTTTTCTTCAATCTCATCGAGAATCTCACTCATGGCCCGCTGCATGGTCTCATAATCTTCTCCCATATCCCGGACAAAAATCTCATGTTTCAGTCCATGTTCCTTACAGAAATCCTTAAATCCAACGATTCGCTGATAAGCCGGAATAGAAGGTACCGTAGGTGTATTAATATGTATGATCACTTCACAGTCTCTGTGAGTCAGAAGACTGACTGCCTGAATGGCTCCCATGTAATTGTCACAGTTGACACTACTGATGCAGGCATCCTCTCTCTCGATACTCACAATCGGAATTCCGAGTCCGGCCAGAACATCCGAAGGAATGGTGTGACTCATAACAAGAAGTCCCTCAATCTGATAACTCATCAGTTCCCGAATGTACCGTCTCTCCACTTCTTCCTTCCGGTTTCCGACAAACACAAGAAACTTATACCCGTTCTCCTCATAGGTCAGAAGCACCTGGTTCAGAAGTTCCGAGAAATAATGAAGATACAGATTTGGAATAATCACTC
>JAUNAE010000544.1 GCA_030527765.1 Eubacteriales bacterium | reverse complement strand
CGCCGCGATTGGATTGATTTGTAATCTGATTGCCATGAAATTCTATCCATTGACAAAAGAGTATATGCAAGAGGTAGAAGAGGAAGTTGCCAGAATCAAAGCAAAAAAAGGTGTACAGTAATTTATAAAAGGAGAAGAGCAGTATGAAGACAGCAGATCAGGGATTGAGAAAAGAACCACTTTGGATTCGTGTAGGGGATTTTATAGTGAATCACATGCGTGAGTCAAGAAAGATGTCACGAAAAAAGTATATCATACTGGCATTGACCTGTGGTTGGTTTTGCGGTGCGCACCGCTGGTATGCAGGTGAAAAGGGATGGGCAGTGATCTATCTGTGTACTTGCTGGTTAGGTGTGGCAGCGGCAATGACAATTGTTGATCTGTTATTGCTCTTCTTGAAATATGATGTGGATGAAAACGGGATGGTAGAGATATGATTGAAGAACATAAGGAACTGGAAGAAAAAAATCCAGAAGGGAAATTCAGAAAATATTTGCCGAATTATTCAGGAATGGATGTACAGGAAATTTGTTATACTTCCAGAAAAGATTATAAAGGAAGAGTCATTGACTACCATATGGATCTTATGAGATTGGAAGGAGATCATGAAAGACGCCCGGTCATTGCATTTGTACATGGCGGAGGATTTATTCAACCCTGTGACCGAAAGCAGGCATATATCAGCTGGATCGCACAAAAGCTTCTGTCAGAGGGATATGTTGTGATTTCCCCGGATTATCCTATTTATGATCAGGCAGAAGATTTTCAGACAGCTGGTGAAAAGACAGCGATCCGGGAAGCTGGAAATGTTCTCCATGAACTTTATCAGTATTTAAAGAGAGAAGAAGAAAAGTTATTGTTAGATATGAACTGTGCGGTATTGATGGGTGGAAGCGCAGGAGGCTGGGCATCTTACGGAGCAATCGAACAATTCCCCCAAGACTGGGATCTATTTGTAAATCTGTGGGGTGCGACAGCAAATGTACCGGATGTGAAAGCATTTCCACCGGTGTATACAGTACATGGAACAGAAGATCAAGTTGTTCCATGTGCCAGAGAATATCCAATCCACAAAGCATTGGATGAAGCAGGCGTTGTGAATGTGCTGCAGCTTCTGGAAGGTGCAGATCACACACCAGTAATGAGAACCGATGAATATCTTCCGAATATTTATCGATTTATCAAAGAGAATGTTCCAAGATAAGGATGAGTACAATGAAAAAAATTGATATACATATACATACGGCATTACAACAAGTGGCAGGAGCAGGAAAAAATCCTGTCTTTCCTGATTATATAGCAGATGCAGATGAGATGAGAGAACATCTGAAGAATCAGCAGATTTCCGAGGCAGTTATCATGAGCGCGGGAGAAAATGAAGGGTATATACAGTGTTCGAACAATGAGGATGCTATGAAAATTGTCCGGGAACATGATGGATTTTTTCACTGGATGTGTAATGTGGATGCAAGGGATCCGGAGACAATTGGAACAAGACTGGAACAATATAAAAGTCAGGGAGCAATTGGTGTCGGAGAATTGATGATCAATCAATGGATAGACAGTGAGATTTTACAGGAAGTATTTCGAAATGCAGAGAGACTGGAGCTTCCGGTATTGTTTCATATGAGTCCGGAACCAGGATATGGTTATGGCATATGTGATCATGCCGGCTTGCCGTTGTTAGAAAAGATATTGCAAAGCTATCCGAAGTTAAAAGTTATCGGTCACAGCCAAGTGTTCTGGCATGAGATTTCAGGAGACTGCGAGACTGTGGGAAATGCTGAAAGAAGTGCAATGGGAAAAGGAACGGTTGCTTCGGGTGGACGAGTAATCGAACTTTTGGATCACTATGACAATCTGTACTGTGATCTATCTGCATATAGCGGATATTGTGCTATTTCAAGAGATGAGGAATTTGGATGCAGATTTCTGCAAAAATATGAAGACCGACTTCTGTATGGAACGGACGCAATGAATCGCCATCAGATAATCCCATTGGATCGATTGATCGATACATGGATGCAGGAAGGAAAAATCAGCAGAGAAACTTTCGAGAAAATATATCATTTGAACGCAGAAAAGTTATTTGGAATTTAGGAGATAAGTGTGAAAGAAATGTAGTGTGCACCTAAGAAAAAAACGCAAAAATCCCCTCTTCTCACAAAGTTTGTGTAAAATATTAATTGGCAAAAATATAGGGAAGAAGGAAATTCCCTCTT
>JAUNAE010000543.1 GCA_030527765.1 Eubacteriales bacterium | reverse complement strand
CATGTTGGAGACGCGCATTTTTATTCCTCCTGTGAATCAAGAAACAAAAAAATAGAGTTGCCGAAATAGGGGAGCAGAAGTAACAAATTTTCATATTTGCAATTTCATTTCCTATATAGATGTTACCATAGGCCATGACAAAAAAACAGTAATATTTATATAAATTAACTAGAATCAGGTAGTTTTAATGGAAAAGAACAGTTATTATGTTATCAATCAAACAGACGTAAACTCACATTTAAGGAGGAAATCACAAATGAAAAAGTCTATTTTAATCGCAGCTTTGTCACTTATGACAGCATCCAGCTTAGCATTCGGTGTTAGTGCAGCAGAGTATGAGAACTGTACTCTTACTCTTGACTGGTGGGGCGGAGACAGCAGACATGAGGCAACCCAGCAGGCAGTGGAAGCATTCATGGACAAATATCCTGGCATCGATGTAAAGGTAAACTTTGGTGCATGGAGTGACTGGGAGACCGCAAAGGCAGCAGAGTATATGTCTGGAAACAACCCAGATGTACAGCAGATCAACTTTGACTGGATCTCCAAGTATGATGGAAACGGAACCACCTATCTGGATCTGAACGAGGTTGCATCCGTCGTAGATCTTGAGCAGTTTGACAGCAGCATTTTGGAATCCTGCCAGGATGTGAACGGCGGAATTGCTGCAGTACCAAACTCCCTGACCGGACGTGTATTCTACTGGAACGAGGCAACCTATGCGGCAGCAGGCATCGAAGTACCGACCTCCCTTGAGGAGCTGCTCGCAGCTGGCCCGGTATTCCAGGAGAAGCTTGGCGACAACTACTATCCGCTGGTTCTTGGACAGTACGACAGAGCAATTCTCATGGCATTCTACTTACAGGCACAGACCGGAGAGCCGATCATCAATGAGGACGGCAACTTCACTCTGACCGAGGATCAGGTAAAAGAGGGTCTTGAGTGGATCTGCTCCCTGGAGGATGCACATGTAATTCCGACCATCGCATACATCGCAGGTGAGGGTGCAGATTCCTTCGACAAATCTGCAAGATTCATCAACGGAGAGTATGCAGGAATCCTTGAGTGGGATTCTTCCGCAGCAAAGTTTATCTCCGCACTTGGCGATAATTCTGCCAACTTAGTAGTAGGAAACGAATTTGAGGATCTTGGTTCTGCAGCAAGCGGCGTATTCAGCAAGATTGCAAACCTTTTCGCAATCAGCGCAAAGACTGAGCATCCGACCGAGGCAGCTCTTCTTCTCAACTACCTCGTAAACGATCCGGAGGCAACAGAAATTCTTGGAATCGAGAGAGGTATTCCGGAGTCCAAGATTGCATACGAAACTGTTTCTGCAGCTGGAAAGATTGACGAAGTAACTGCAGCAGCACACAACGCATTCATGAGCGCAGATCCAATGTACTGGAATCCACTCTTCGACGATTCCTCCCTCAAGGGAAGCACTTCTCTTTACAGCACCGTATTTGAGCAGCTTTCCTATGGCATGGATGCAGCTGGAGCAGAGTATACAGTAGAGCAGGCAGCAAGCGATCTGTACAACGGTTATATTGCAGTAGCACCTGCGAAATAATAGAGGTTTTATCATGGGAAAGATGAGACGTTTTGTAAAAAACAATAAGGGATTCTTATTTATCGTCCCTTGGCTGATAGGTTTTTTGGTGTTCAAGGCATATCCAATCCTGTCATCACTGTATTACAGCTTTACAGATTATCATCTGTTTAATGGAATTTCCGGATTTACACTCAAAAACTATGCCGATGTTTTTACGGTAGCAACCGAGAAGCGGGCACTGATCACCACCTTTAAATATGCATTTATGACGGTACCTCTGAAGCTTGTGTTTGCGTTATTTATCGCATATATCTTAAACTTCAAGCTGAAGGGAGTAAACCTTTTCCGAACCGCATACTATATTCCTTCTATTCTGGGTGGTTCCGTAGCGATTGCAGTTCTCTGGAGAGCTTTGTTCAACGATACCGGTCTGATTGTGACAGGACTTGCAAAGCTTGGGATTCAGGCACCTCATTTCATGTCGGATCCTAAGTGGGCCTTGTTTATGATTAGTCTGCTTCGTGTGTGGCAGTTTGGATCTGCCATGGTTATTTTCCTGGCAGCGCTGAAGGGTGTATCCGAGGACCTGTACGAGGCGGCGAGTCTGGATGGTGCTACCAAGGCAAGACAGTTCTTTTCCATTACCCTGCCAATCATAACACCGGTTGTCTTCT
>JAUNAE010000079.1 GCA_030527765.1 Eubacteriales bacterium | reverse complement strand
CTCCCTGATTCGTATCATCGGAATCGGAATTGATCCGCAGATAATACTCTCCCGGTTCCAGGTAATACTCGAAGTAGACTGTTTCCGGCTGGCCTTTTGTTCCAAAGATATAAGCACTGTCGTATTCTTCCAGTGTTTCATAGTCACCATTCAGAAACTCGATGTGGCTGTAGGTTCCACCCGAAAAGAAGGTCTGGATCTTCAGGTTCAGCTTTCCGGCCTTCTCAATATTTACCGGGAAGTAATGATACTCACTCGGATTAATATAATCGTCCACCCAGGTGTCATCCAGTGTCAGCTGTTCTTTATCAATTTTCACTGTGTCATCGGCTGAAACTGCCATCGGCACGGATAAAACCAGCATGGATAATGCTGCGCAAATCAGTCTTTTCTTCATATGCTCCCTCCCGAAACGGATGCCTTATATAAGGCATCTTTTTAAATAAATTTTAGCGTAATTGTTTTTTATATACAATGAAATTGCACCTATAGATTACATATTTATTCACATAATTTCGCTTGACCATATAAAAAAGTATCCCCATAATTTTGCTATATGTATTCTTGTAGATAACGTGATACCTGTTATTAATCCAAATACAGATTTTAAAAATGCTTATACCGAAATTTCTAAGAAATGATACTTATATGGAGAACCGATCTATATGACAAATAACGGAAAAAGGGATCTTGCTGTTATAAACATAGAAGCATATGAACAGCTTCAAGGCCAGTTTGAACTCTATAATCTGATTTCTGAAGGAATGCGTGATATTGAAGATCAGCATACACGTCCTTTTTCTGATGCTATGGCAGATCTGAAAGCGAAACGCAAATCTAAAAAAACAGAGTCGACAGCTTTTTGATTTTGCTGTCGACTCTTTATTATTTCTTATCTTCCCTTTTAAATGTCACTTGGTTCTTTGAAATACTTTATCCAGAAAATCCAAGGCCTCATTCGCTACCCAAGGTTCATTATACCATGCATCTCCGTGATGCAGCTTGCCTTCAACGATATGCAGCTGTACTTTATCTGTACCCGCAGCTTTTTTTATTGCATCTGCAAATGCTATCGACTGTTCTACCGGAACAACCTGATCTATACTTCCGTGAAGAATATAAACCGGCGGCATATCCGTATGTGCATACACTGCAGGAGTTACCATTCGTACCAGTTCAGGAATCTCTGTGATCTGATGTCCTAAAAAACGTGACTCCGGTGAATCTGCTTCACTGTGGCCCATCTCCCCAAGTCCACTTCTCTGAAAAGCCCTATCCATTTCAAGAAAATTTCCGCAGGGTCCGCACCAGTCAATTACAGCCTGAACCGCACTGCTTTCATCAGAATTTCCCTGATCCGGATCTTCAAAAGCCCGGATGTCAGATGTCAGGCCCAGCATACTTGCCAGCCACCCTCCTGATGAAGCCCCCCATGCAGCAAACTTATTCGGATCAAGGTCCCAGTCATTCGCATGTGCTCTCAGATAACGCACTGCAGCTTTTACATCATATAACTGGGCCGGAAAAAGAGCTTCTCTGCTTCTTCTGTATTGGATGCTGACAACAACATACCCACGTTTTAGTGCTGTCAGCATAGGAAGAAGCTGAGTATCACGCTGGTCACCGTTAGCAAATCCGCCTCCGTGCGTATGTACAATTACCGGATAAGGTGCCGAGAAACCACTTTCTTCATCCGGATAATACAGATCCATCACTTGCAACGGATGCTCATCACAGTAATGAATATCCAGTTTCTTATTCGGATATTCATCCAGTTTCTCTTGCGTCAGTGGAAAAAAATGTCTTACCATATAACGCCTCCATTTCAGGATTAGTCTGCATCAATAGGAAGAACAGAGTATTCTTCGTAAAGATCGTCGATCAAATCACATAAATGCTGCCATTCAATCAGCGTATGATATGCAACTTTGCGTAAATACGCCTCGGAGCAGGGAGTTCTGTCTTCTCTTACAATCTTTCCGTTCTCCGGTCTCCATCCAATCCACTCAACGCCTCTGCGCTCCCAGCCGCCGTCAATGCAGGGGCGAATCTGTCCCATACATAAATGTGTGCCGGCGAAGTCAAAAGATTCCCAGTCCGAAGTCTCCTTTACATTTAAGCCTGACGCAGTCAGTTCATCAATTCTTTCCTGAGTCAGACCATATTCCCGTAAATTAAATGCATGGCGAATGGTATCATACTGGCGATCTCCTTCTCCAAGATCCAGACTTTCTGTTGTATGAACACCTTCAGATGTATCTTTCCAGTTTACAAAATAATGATCCCAATGATCTGCCGGGTTCCAGATTTTATATCGAAGGTTACCTGTTCCTTCCGGCTGGCTTTTAGAATGAACATTGCACCAGTTCAGATACCAAAACAGCTTACGGGGCTCAAGGCTCTTCGGAAATCGCATATACGTAGCGATATAGCCGGAGCCATCTTCAAGCATGCAATATCCGTTTTCATACTTAAGATACTGTCCCTTGGGCTGCAGCCAATCGATAAAATTCTCCGGTTTAACTGCTTCAGACGGGTCCATTGGATGTCCGAAAATAATATTCTTCGTTTCCTGATCCAGGTCTCTCATAGGATAATTATAAAAATATTTTGCAAGCGGCATCAGCTGCTCAACAGGATTTAATTTCTGCATTGTTGTATAGCTCATAGTTTTTCCTTCCTCTCTATTTATATTCAATCTTCTATTATCTGTTACTGTTTCGTTTTCTTAGCTTTATATAGTGATAAAGCGAAGTGCAGACGGTGAAACTGCCTTGAATGTTTTATCAGTGTCCGTCAGACTTCCGTCCTCGTTAACTGCAAAGGTTGTGATATCACCTGAAATCATATTTCCACAAATGAGAAAACGATTATCCGGAGCAAGCTGCAAGCCTCTTGGGAACTTTCCTCTGCATGACAGCTGCTGTATCGGTCTGGGGTATCCATCCTCATTGATTCTGCATACGACAATCTGATTCAATCCACTGATACTGCAGTAGATAGTTTTTCCGTCCGGACTGATTAATATATCCTGACAGCCAGCTGGCTTTCCATCGATCAGTCCCGGATCCGTCTCCAGCAGAAATACCAGGTCCTTCCGTTCCAAAACGCCGTTCTCATCATATGCAAAAGTATTGATCGATGCACTGTTCTCATTATTGACATAAGCGAGTTGCCTTGTCGGATGAAATGTCGAATATCTTGGAAAACATGCTCTCTCAGGCGCTTCCCACATATAGAGTTTTTCCAGCTTTCCTTTTTCATCATCTACACGAAATGTGTAAACTCTGTCCATTCCTTTATCGCAGACCAAGATGAAAGCACCATCCGGACTCAATACTACAGAATGCAGTCTGGACAGAACACGGACCATCTGGATATGACCGGATACAGGATCAACTTTCACCTGATCTTCTGTGGCATTGGGGCCGCAGCTTTCTGTAATAGCCACATCAACGGCCTTTCCTATAGATCCATCTTCTTCTATTCTGAAAAGCGAAAGCGCTGTGTCATCAAACATTACCTTCGGAACGAGTTCGCCTTCTTCATTTTTTGTGATCTTTGTTACATGAAAAGGGTCAGTACAGTGGCAAACAACCAGGTATTTTCCGCTTCGATCCCTGCAAAGATAACTTGGTTCCGGAGATAAAGATGGTCTGCGGTTCAACTCCGTCAGTTTTCCATCATTTTCAATCCTGTAAGAAAGGACCATTCCGCCTCCTCCGATTTTTCCCGGAAGATCTCCACGCTCATCGTTGCTGTACAGTAATCGATTTTTTTCATCCAGATACAACTGTCCGGCAGCAATCTGTGAATCTACAGTTTCAATCAGCTTCAGTTCTCCGCTCTGCATGTCATATTCATATATCGTAATTCCCTTTGCGGAACTTCCTGTAAAACTCCAATTTCCCACATAAAGATATGTTTTTTCTTTCATGTTTCCACTCTTCCCATCACCGCAATTACGGAACCGGCCTGTTTAATGCTCTAATCATCGAGTCTCCGAAGCATTTGTTCGACATGAAAGCACAAGTCTTTCAGCATAATACCTCTGCGGCAGCGATATTCATCGTAACCGGGAACCATTGCGTATCCCCTTGAAGCATCACATCGATCAATCGTCTCATCATCCAGAATATAATGACATTTTCCCAAGGTGCTTCCGCTATGCGTAATTAACACACCTCTGCCAGGAATTTTATCCATCATCGCTTTGCCCAGCGATGAATAAAGCTCTGCTCCTACTCCCATGAGATACAGTTTTCCAATCCTGGCCAGCTGTAAATACACGGTATGTTCGGGGATTTCCTCTCCTTCCAGAAAAACCGGTGCAGCGTTATGTTGTCTGATACATTCCACTCCCGGAGTGATTGACCAGTCAGAAACTGCATTCAATTGAATATCGTTGTCATCGTAATGAATTTGCCTCATTACTCTGCAAATATCTCCATAATGGCGTTCCACCATTAGTTTCAGACAATTTTGAGCAAATCCTTTCCCGATTGGCTTCCATTCGATCGTTCTTCCTGTAACCGGTTCCGGAGAGATCATTTCATTCAGATATATTGGGTTCAAATCTCCTGCCGCTGCAGATGACCACATCGCTATTGCTCCTTTGTAGTCATTCTCCAGCTGCCGTTCGATTCCTCCGGCAATATCACCGCTGATTCCCATGGCTCCGTTTCCGTCAAAATCATTCCAGATAGATGCAACACAATGCATCGGATAATTAATATGGAGCAAAATGGGATCCCCATTCAGATTATCTACACGCAGAACACACAATCTGCGATCCGGAGTTCGCATCGGATCTGCTCCAAGATTACATACGACAAAATCCTCTCCTTGCTTGTCCCGGTACAGATAATCCTGAAGTCGGACAATATTGACACTGCTTTCCCCTTCTGCAAATCCTATACGTGCCGGCTCCATTTTAAGCAGAGCTTCTCTGGCTGCCTGCAATGTCTGTTCTTTTAAATACCTGGTAAACTTCTCCGTTTCGCGAATTGTTTCGTTATCCAGTTCTTCCACTCTCTCCAGACTAAGCGAATGAACCGGTACAGAGTGAGTATGTGTTGCAAATAAGAATATTCCGTCTATGGGAGTCCCTGTCTGCCTGGACAGCAAATCCAGCAATTCCTCATCGCATGGTGCTGTATTCAAATCATAATCTACCAGCAGAATCCTCTCTTCGTCTGTTTCGAATAAGGCTATTCGAACGTAAATGTCATCCATGACACCTGCAAATGGATAATGCTTCAGCCCTCTCAGTACTGTCAGCATGTTTTCAGGCGGTGTAATGCAGCGTTTTGCAGCTCCGCATCGAAATTCTCCCATTTCAAGCATCTCCTTACATATTGTTAATCTCTTTATATTTGCAGCATGCAACAAAATGTCCTGATTCGGCCTCCACGAGCTTCTGCGGCCGGTTGCATTCTTCGCATGCATAAGGGCATCGCTTAATAAAGCGGCAGCCCGGTGCCGGATTTATCGGAGATTTCAGTTCTCCATTCAGAACAATTCTTTTATTTCTCTGATGAATATTCGTCGATGGTATAGCGGATAAAAGCGCTTTCGTATATGGATGAAGCTGTTTTTCAAATAATTCCTTAGTAGGACAAGTTTCTACTAACTGTCCCAGATACATCACGCAAATATTGTCTGAAATATGCTTAACAACAGAAAGGTTATGCGTAATAAACATATACGTTAGTCCTCGTTCCTGCTGCAACTTCTTCAGAAGGTTCAGAACCTGTGCCTGAATAGAAACATCCAATGCCGATACCGGCTCATCACAAACTATAAATTTCGGATCAAGAGCAAGCGCTCTGGCAATTCCTACACGCTGGCGGCGTCCGCCGTCCAGCTCATGCGGATATGCAAGTCTCAGTCTGGGGGCAATACCTACCAGTTCCATCAATTCTTTTGTTTTTTCTTCCGCTTCTTTACGTCTGTACTTACCTGAGATGAGAAGCGGCTCCTGGATGGTAGATTCTACAGTATAGCGGGGATCCAGAGATGAATACGGATCCTGAAAAATAATCTGAGCCTTTTCACGATATTTTTTCAGATCATGATTATTCAGCTGTGTAACATCTTCATCATCAAAAATGATTTCTCCGGAAGTGCTTTCTTCCAGATGAACCAGCATTCTTCCCAGTGTGCTCTTACCACATCCGGACTCCCCTACAATTCCCATTGTTTTACCTTCTTCAATACAGAAGGTCACATCATCGACTGCATGCAGCTTTCCATGCGGAGTATTAAAATATTTTTTTAAAGAACGGATCTGAACAATATCCTTATTCGACATTACATCTGTCCCCCCTTCGCTGCTGCAAAATGACAACGACTGAAGTGACCGGGCGTTATCTCAACAAGCGGAGCCTCTTCACACCGGCATTTATCAGTTGCATTCGGGCAGCGTGGATTAAAACGGCACCCCTTAGGCAAATCCGTCGGATCCGGCGGAAGTCCGTCTATCGGACTGAGCCATTCCACTTCTTCATCTAATTTCGGAATCGCGCCAAACAGGCCCTTTGTATAACTGTGAGCCGGATGATCAAATACATCTTCCAGACTACCTGATTCAACAATCTGTCCTGCGTAAATAACAGCAACCTCTTCACACATCTCTGCAACAACCCCTAAATCATGTGTAATCAGAATGGTTGTTGTCTTATTTTTTCGATTAAGCTCCTTCATCAGATCCAGCACCTGCGCCTGAATTGTTACATCCAGTGCAGTTGTCGGTTCATCTGCAAGAAGAAGTTCCGGACTGCATGCAAGTGCAATTGCAATAACAACTCTCTGCTTCATACCTCCGGAGAACTGATGCGGGAAATCATCATAACGATGTGCAGGGATTCCCACAAGTTCCAGCATAGCTTCTGCACGCTTTCGCACCTCTGCTTTGGAGATATCATTATGCAGATCAATCACTTCTGCGATCTGATCTCCGACTGTGATAACCGGATTCAGGGATGTCATAGGATCCTGAAAGATCATCGTAATCTTCTTGCCTCGAACATCGTACATCTCTTCTTCTGTAAGCTTCAGCAGGTCTACTCCATCCAACAGAATTTCTCCGCTTTTTACGACTCCCGGAGGTGACTGCAGCACTCGCAGAATCGTTCTGGCAATTGTTGTCTTGCCGGCACCTGTTTCGCCAACCAGCCCCAGAACTTTACCTTTATCCAGATTCAGGGAAATATTGCTGACCGCTTTTACGGTTTCTTCTTTTGTCACGTAATCCACAGTAAGATCTTTAATCTGCAGAAACGGTGCTTCATTCATCATCTTCCCCCTCCTCACTTCAGCTTCGGATCCAGTGCATCACGCAAACCGTCTCCCAGAAGGTTCAGGCTCAATACTACAAGCATAATTGCAATGCCCGGGAAAATACCCATATGCGGATATTTCATAATAAAGTTACGGCTGTCTGCCAGCATGGCTCCCCATTCCGGAATGGGCGGCTTTACGCCAATTCCGATGTAACTCATACCTGCAGCCATCATAATACGACCTCCAACACCCATCGTTGCCTGAACCAGGATCGGAGCGAATGTATTTGGCAGCACATGCTTCAGAATAATTCGGAAGGATCCTGCATTACTGGTGCGAGCAGCATCCATATACTCCATCTTTCTTACATTCAGAATGGAAGAACGCATCAGTCTCGCGGTTCCTGCAATACCTTCAATACCTAATGCAAGAATGACATTTCCTACACCGGGACCTAAAATACAGGCAAGTGTGATATTTAAAATCATTCCCGGAATAGATTGGATAACATCACATATTCTCATGATGGTGTTATCCCAGATACCGCCGAAATATCCTGCAACAGATCCAACTAAAACACCGAAGAATGCAGAAAATGCACAGGAGCCAAGTCCTATCAGCAAGGAATACCTTGCTCCATAGACAACACGGCTGAAAATATCACGGCCCATCTGATCGGTTCCAAACAGATGCTTTGCTGTCGGGCCCTGAAGTCTTGCTATCGGGTCCAGTTCTGCAACATCATAAGGAATAATAAAATTTGCAAAAATAGCAATCAAAAGTACTAAGGAAAAAATAATGCCTCCAAAAAGAGCACCTTTATTTTCCGCAAGCCGCTTCATTACTGCTACAAACTGGCTTTTTTTCTTAGCTTCATTCGCAGCTGCTCTGGCTGCTGTCTCTGCTCCGCTCATGCTTTTGCCTCCTTCTTTCCGGATCGTTTCTTTCCTCCGGTAATCTGTGCTTTCACACGAGGATCAATTGCTGCGAATAACAGATCGCAAACGAGCATAATGATCGAAAAGGTAATAGCCAGCAGGATCACTCCGCCCTGTACTACGTTATAATCACGATTATTTACTGCATTTACAATATACACACCGACACCGGGAATAGAGAAAATCGTTTCTGCAATCAACGTGCCGCCCAGGGATGTTCCAAAACTCATTCCCGCTACCGTGATAACCGGAATTAATGCATTCGGAAGAGCATGTTTGTAAATGACTGCTTTCTGTTTCACGCCTTTTGCTTTAGCCATGGTAATGTAATCAGAATGAATCACTTCAAGCATTCCGCTTCGCATCTGTCTTGCCATGGTGGTTACTCCCGCAAAGGCAGTTGATGCAATGGGAAGAATCCAGTATTTGATGCCTCCTATGCCGTATGCCGGCAGCCATCCTAACTTCTGACTGAAAAGCATGATCAGAAGCAGTGCAAACCAGAAACCGGGCAGTGAAGTACCGATTAATGCCAGTGCCATGGAGCCATAATCAACTGCTGTATTATGATGTACCGCTGCTGTAATACCAAGAGGAATACCCAACGCCAGCGATAGCACCATTCCCCAAACAGCAAATGTCAGGGTCTTCGGGAAGCGGCTGATCAATTCTGTTCCAACAGAAATATTGGTGACATATGAGCGGCCAAAATCAAAATGTAAAAATACATTTTTCATATAGCGCCCCAGCTGGACAATATACGGATCATTTAATCCCATTTCTTCACGTAGTTCGTTGATCTGTTCAGCTGTCGCTGTGCTTCCCAGAATAACCTCTGCCGGATCACCCGGTGCCATTTGCATCATTGTAAAGACCAGAATTGTAACGCAAAGGATAACCGGGATCATCAGCAGAACACGCTTCACAATATATTTCAGCATTGGTTCCCTGACTCCTTTCTCTAAATAGTATGAGCAGCTTATCGGCTGCTCATACTCATTTCAATTAAATCAGATTTTCATTATTCAGCGATTTCAAATGTATTTGCACGGATAAAACGGTTCCAGTCGCTAAAGTATCCTGTGATCTTTTCGGAGTTTACTGCTGCGTATTCCGGAAGAACATAAACTTCATAATACAGAGCATTGTCCGTGATGTAGTTATAGAAAGCATCCAGATTTTCCTGCGTATAGCCGTCAGGAGCAGCAATTGCATCATAAAGTGCCTGCAGTTCATCATCTTTCAGACCTGCCCAGGTTGCGCCGGAATCATAGTTATTACGGTTGAACAGTGTATTCCACAGGTCAGCGGTCACATATCCTCCATTGCCCGGACCTGCATATGCCAGCTCGTACTGTCCGGATGTACCATCACGATAAGAGCCGTATGTAGTACCTTCCACTACATTCAGTTCTGCATTAATTCCAACTGCCATGAGGTTTGCCTGAATAGTCAGCCACATATCTGTGATACGAGCATTGGAATTGCAGAGAAGACGAAGAGTTTCACCGTTGTAATTAGATTCTGCTAAAAGCTCTTTTGCTTTTTCCGGATCATACGCATACGGCGATGACTTCCAGGATTCATTGAAGCCGACTGTCAGTTCTTCACTGCCGCATGTCATTTCAGAGGCTTTTCCATATCCGTAACCACAGATATTTGCAACAGTCTCATTATCAATAGCGTACAGAACTGCCTGACGAAGAGCCAGATCATCTGCAAAGACAGAATCATCAGTCATGCAGAACATAATGCCACGATCTTCTGAAGAAGGCATCGTAATCAGATCTACTCCCTCATAAGCTGATACATCATCCAGCATACTCGCATCAATATACATAGCTACATCAATTTCGTTCTGCTTAACAGCGAGTGCAAGCTGTGTAGCTTCAGGGAGAATATCAAATTCAATGATGTCCGCATTTGCTGCGCTTCCTGCATATACCAGATCCTCATTGGTCTGCCAGTACTCACCGGTCTTTCTTAATGTGATGGATGTACCGCTGACATAATCTGTATCACCTGCTACTGTATACGGCATTGTTCCGCATGCTGTTGTAGCGAACTGATCCGGGCTGTCGTTATACGCCTTCTCTGTAGCAATCGGCACCTTACATACCAGATACTGGAACGCTCCGGCTGCAGTCGTGTTAAGCTTCAGCTCAAAAGTATAATCACCAGTTGCCTTGATAGACTCCATGGTGGTTGCCCAATACTGATTGTACTGTTCAAAGCTGAACACAACATCGGCTGCTGTAACAGGATTACCGGCTGCATCCTTAATATAATCGTAGATAGTTACATTGTAGGTACGATCATCCGTCTGTTCATAATTCTCCATCATAATGGATTCAATCTCTGTTGAACCATTCTGGCAGCTTGCAAGTGTCTCATATAAAACATATGTGACCATATCTTTGGTAATACGTCCTGATGTCCACGGATTAAGTGAATCCAGTCCACCATAAATTCCCACCTTCAGCTGGCTCTCATTTCCTGCTGCTGCAGGAACAGCACCTGTACTCATTCCTGCTGCCATTGCCATTGTAAGACCCATTGCCATCATTCTTTTTTTCAGTTTCATTCAAAGCTCCTCCTTGCATAATTTTTCGTGATTTTGATATATTTAATGGTGTCTTGTTTGAACTTCATGGTCACATTGTATAAAAAAAATTTAGGCTCGTCCAACATTTATCATTTTTACACATACAGGCATAAACCTGTGGATGACATTTTTTCATTATTAACCGATATACTGCGGTTTACAGAACCAGATTATATATATTCAGATCCCGGAGGATACTAACTTGATGAGGAAACAGACTCCTGCAGACGAAGCTTTTCAGGAACAGCACATACCACAACTTCAATATCATGACGGACTTTCCGAAAAAAAAATAAAGAGTACGCTTCGCACCTGGGAACAACCGCTTTGGCCTCCCATGGCAAAAACGCTCTTTCTATGTTTTGTGTTTGTAAGTGCGGCAATGTCTCTTGTAGAAATGAAAAACTATGCCCTTAATCACAATGCAGGGATTTTACTTCTATTAAAGAATGTTTCTCTCGATCTTTTTATACTTTGGATTCTTCTGCTGACTCTTGAGTCAGTCTGCTGCATTTTGAATTCAATGTCGATCAAAAGATCTTTTTATAAAAGAAAAGCGGAAAGCGGAATAATCGATAGCTCTCCGGAGGATCAGGCCAGATCGAAGCGTGCTTTGCGGAAACAGAATGCGCCATGCAGACAGTACGTAAAAATCAGTGCAACTGTATCCGTTTTCTTTACTCTGCTGCATCTCATACTTCAGTTGCTGAATATCTAACTATTACCCCACCTAAAAGGAGCTCTTTATAAATGAATATTCTTTCAATGCAATATTTTCAGGCGGTCGTTGAAGAAGGCAGTATCTCAGCCGCTGCCCGCAAGCTTTTTATCTCGCAGCAAACGATGAGTGAACACATTCGAAAGCTGGAAGCCGAAATCGGTACGCCTCTGTTTATACGCGGGAAAACGTTATCACTTACGCTTGCCGGAGAAAGCTTCCTTATGAACAGCAAGGAAATCCTTCGTTTAAACGAAGTTATGATGAATGATATACAGCATATTACCAATGATCGTCTTAACCGTATTACCGTAGCAATTCCGACCTGTTTCACTCCGCCTTATCTCGGTGCTATTGTTTCACGCTTTATAGATAAACATCCGCAATGCGAGGTTCGAGTCGTCAAAAGGCAGCATCGGGATATTGCGCATAATATGAATGGTGTAGATCTGTATATGTGTTTTCTTAGTTTATCTGTTGCTCTTTTTATTAGTCGTGTTTTAGTGGATGTGGGTTTGTGGGTTTGGTTTGTTGGGTGAGT
>JAUNAE010000078.1 GCA_030527765.1 Eubacteriales bacterium | reverse complement strand
AGAAGACCTCTCATCGTGGTTTTTTATGTGTTCAATTTGATTTTACAATCGACCTTTTAAATATTGCTCCAGAGATCTTCCTGTTTTTCTCTTAATTATGACTCCAAGCATCCCGGATCCGGCAGTATTATAAAAAAATTGTGTGCCGGGTTCATGATTTACCGGAGCAGCGAAATATTTGTTGATCCAGTCTGCACCCCCGAGATTGCATTCGTCCATTCCGTTTGTCATGGATAGAACATGATAGATCGTCAGTTTTCTTAAATTTTCATCTACACTTTCCAGAAGATATTCAGGAAACAAATCTACCAGCTTTTCATCCAGAGAGAGTTCCCCTCTTGTAAAAGCAATTCCAACTGCGGTTGAGGCATATGTCTTCGTCAGAGACTGAAGGCCATGGGGAATCCCCGGTGCATAGGGTGCCCACCATCCCTCAGCACAAATCTTTCCGTGTCTCTGAATCATAATGCTGTGCATCTCAGTGACCTTCTCAAGACGATCTACCATATCCTGAATAGATTTGGACGGAATCCCCAAAGATTCAGGACTGACCCGCTCATATTCTTTTCTTTCCATAGTTGCACTCTCCCAAGAATTAAACTATTATGCTCTTATATATGTTTTCTCATACACCCTGAGGCATATGTTCTTTTTTAGAAAGATTTTTCTGAACATCCACGCTCTTCTTCTAAATCCGGACAATTAATTCAACACACGGAAACTGCCTTCTGATAAAAAACGATCTCGCCTGCGGTTTAACCGCAGGCGAGACCGCTTATGTTCAATCAAATACCACTTGGAAGGAGTAAGAGACCTCATGATAGTTGATTAAAATGACTTGAAATTCAGTTGATACTTTACTTCCCAAAATCAAATGCCGTGCGTGCAAGTCTGTTTTCCAGAGTATCGCCATATGCGCTGTGTACAAACTGTTCATCGCTTAAGCTCACGAGACAGATACTTCCGGAATGCCATCCATATTCTTCCTTTGCCTGTCTATATCGTTTCATCAGTCTGTACTTTTTAATTTTTTTGACAACCTCCTTCTCAGGAAGTTGCTGTGTGACAACAACAAGGTTCTCAAATGTATACTGGTGCCGGGGATCTCGAAAGTCCACATCCTGCTCAGCTAAGTCATCTATCAATTTTATACAAGAGAGTAGATCCTGCTCAGAGAACTCTTCTAAAATGAGAAAGTAACAGTTTTCCTCTCCAAAGCACAGCCGTCCCTTATTCGTGTGGAATCCGAGAATAGATTGATGCGTTTCTATCGACATATGCTGGCGAAGTGGAAATTCAATGTCGCCGTTTTTATAGCCCCATTCTGCACCGTAATACTTTTTGTTGTCACTGCCTACTCGCTGAATCCAATTTTGTGCATACTCATGAAAGCTCGTCATAATGAATGATTCCATCTTTATCTCTGCTGAATTTGCTGAAAAAATCATCCCAAATCATATATGACATTTCTGTCATTGTTGCATGGGGCATCTCCTCTACCCAGGTATATCGAATCATAGGTACGCTAGCTTTTTTAAATTCGTAATTTTTCCAACGTCCCTGATCCTGACGATATCCCTCAAAATCCAAGGGATGATCTCCCTCCATATGATTCAGTTTCCACCAACATTTTACGCTGTCTCCAGTTACATTCTCTTTTGTAGGAACTGCATCCAGCAGCCATTCTTCATGCTCACCGCCAAACATCCAGACAGGAAGCTCAACATCTTCTCTGTTTTTTACGCTTTCTTTCTCCGCAAATTTTTCTTTTGCTCCCAGGAAAAGCACTCCTGAGCATGGCGCAATAGCCGCAAACGTCTTCGGCCTTGCCATTCCAAGCAGCTGAGTCATAAGTGATCCAAGCGAATGTCCGGTTGCATAAATTCTTTCTGTATCAATTGCATATCGTGCACAGATTTTCTCTATCATTGAGTCAAAGAAGAGCAGCTCATCCGGTGCACCTTCCCATGCGTCATAGATATTCCAGGCAGGAAGCTCTGTGTCACTGTTGCTCACTGCATGATTTTCTTTTTCCACATAGATATGACCATGGCATGCTGATGGAAATACTACGATAAAACCTCTATCCTCTGCCACCTTAAACCATTCGGAGTTTCCTGTATAGATTTCTCCTGAACAGGAATAACCATGCATTGCGAAAACAAGGGGCACCGAATCTGAAAATCCTTTTCTCAAGTACGTAGGAACATATACGTAGTACTCACGCATAAATCCGCCGATCAATTCATAGTGATATTCCATTCCCAGATCAAGAACCGGTTCATGGGTCATACGCAGATCACCGCCCGGTTCAGCCATCCATCTCCTGACATCTCTCAGGAAATCTGCCCAGATTCTGCGATTGATCTTTCTTCCATAGTCAGCAGAACCGTCTTCTATCCGGCTGATCCAGATACGGAAAGCCTCCTTCTCCTGGTTCACTGTCCAGGGAGCATCCTCTGTCCTGACAAACTCCATTGTATCCGGTCTCACCATGTGGAAATCTTCCGTGATTCCGGCTGCCTTTTTCCAGTACGTTGCAGTCTCTCCCTCTGATGTCTTCTGCATAGCCTCTGATGTAATAATCCAGGAGGGAACTGTGAAATCCTTTTTCTTATAGCCGTACTGTCTTTTTGTATCCTCATATCCGTTTAAGAGCAGGCAATCAGATTCTGCATTTGCCAGAGCAAAGGCATTGCTGATATCCGGTGCATCTACAGAAGCAACACCTGCGTATTCTGCCGGATCATCCATGGCTGCCATCTGTGCCATGGTTCCGCCGGTCTTATATCCCACGAAGTAATATTTTGCTTCGTGTACGCAGTATTTATCTCTTCCCCTGCTCTTATTGTACACTTCGTGAATATAGTCCAGATCTGCTCTAGGATCCTCCAGATTCCATCCTTCATTCCGGGATTCCAGATAGAAAACAATAAACTTTTCTTTTCGCTCATCCTCATCTGCCAGCTGTTTCCAGTTGCTCTTTTCATAAAGCTCTTCCGCAGTTGTATGATCATCTCCCAAAACAAAGACCGCCGAGGTAGATGATCTGACTCCCTGAGGAATGTAGCAGACAAAATCTCGAATATTTCCATCAATAGTCACACTGTCTGAATATACACCTGTCACTGTAGCGGCAAATGGATTTAGAGGGTCGAGTCTATGAACTATCTTCAGATCTGAGATCATATTAATCCTCCTTATTTTTTCTTCGTCAAACTGTTCTTTACAGCAATATCAACTGCTACTGCAAAAAGAATAATGAGTCCTGAGACAACATCCTGCCAGTTCGAATCCACGTTCAGAAGGTTTAAAAGGTTGTTAATTACACCAACGATACATCCGCCGAATACCATTCCGATAATTCCACCGGTACCACCCTGAATAGAGACACCACCGACACACACTGCAGTAATTGCATCAAAGCATATCCCTGAACCGGCTGTACCATCACCTGAGTTGATACGTGACATATACAAAACAGCTGCAATTGCGCAAATCACACCGTCCAGCACAAAGACCTGACGAATCACACGTCCTACGTTAATTCCGGAAGTAATTGCTGCCTCTCTATTTCCACCTACAGCCTTCACCTTCATACCAAAACAGGTTTTTGTAAGAATGATATGGCTGGCAACAAGGATCACAATCATGATAATAACGCTGATCGGAATCCCCGAAATATATCCCTGACCCAAAACACTGAAGTTCCCCAGCTTCGTCTTCGGCACCGCGACTCCGTTTGTAATCAGCATAATGATTCCGGTCGCAACTGATGAAAATGCAAGACCGCAAATGAACGGCGGGATCTGAAATTTTGAAACGAAGATACCATACAAATATCCGAACACTGCACCGACTATCATTCCTACTATGACAGAGATAAAAAGATTCTGTGTAGCAGCCATAACAAGTGCACTGATTGTTCCAATACAAGCAATGAGACCATCATACGCAATATTGATATTTCCGGAAATCAACACAAAACAACAGCCGCATCCGAGAATAATAATTGATACATTCTGACGAAGCACATTGCTGATATTAGCTCTTGTTAAAAAGTTCGGTGTCAGAATGGTAGCAATAATCACTACAATAGCAAGAAGGCAGAGAACGCCGAAGCGATCATAAAATCTCGCAAAGCTGAATTTCTTACCATTACTCATCTTGAAGTCCTCCCTCTATTGTTATCAGCAGGTTGCAAATTTCATTATTGCTGCCTCTGACTTCTCTTCCTTACTGAGTTCACCCGTGATTCTTCCCTCTGCCATCACGTAGATTCTATCGCTCATTCCCAGAACCTCAGGAAGTTCAGAGGAGATCATGATAACAGCCATTCCGCTTTCAGCACATTCACACATGAGCTGATGAATTTCCTCCTTAGATCCGACATCAATACCTCTTGTAGGCTCATCAAGAATTAAGACCTTTGTATCTCCGATCAGCCACCTTGCAAGAAGTGCTTTCTGCTGATTTCCGCCTGAAAGAGTTCTTATCTCCTGAGTGGGACTTGCTGCACGAACCTTTAATTCCTTCATCTTCGCATCAGCTGTTTCCCTTTCTCTTTTCTGGTTGATGATTTTGAATTTTGTAAAATGATCGATGAAAGCGACTGATATGTTTTCTCTGATGGAACGAATGGGAATGATTCCTTCCATTCTTCTGTCCTCGGAGAGCATTGCAATACCATTTTTTATGCCGTCACCGGACTTTGATATTTTTACTTCTTTTCCGTTTACCAAAATCTGTCCGCTGGTATGTGGATCCAAGCCGAAGATCGCTCGCATAAGCTCTGATCTTCCGGCTCCAACCAGACCTGAGAATCCGAGAATTTCACCGGACCTGACATAAAACGAAACATCCTTGAATTTCGCACTGTTCAAGTCTTTTACCTCAAGAATTGTCTCTCCCTTTTTTGCCTTATTCTCGGGATATAGATTCTTAACTTCACGGCCGACCATATTCGTAATAATTTCTTCTACCGTCAGCTCTGATGCAGGCTTTGTCAAAATCCAGGATCCGTCACGAATGACAGTTACGTCATCTGCTATTCTAAAGATCTCATCCATCTTATGTGTGATATAAATGATGGCTACTCCCTGCTCCTTCAAATCTCGAACCTGCTTAAACAGATTTTCCACTTCTCGATCAGCCAGGGAAGATGTGGGCTCATCCATGATCAGCACTTTTGCATTCATACTGATTGCCTTAGCGATCTCAACCTGCTGCTGTCCTGCAAGATTCAACTCTCCCATGAGCTGGGTTGCCTTATAGGGAATATGAAGCTGATCCATAAGAGCCTGTGTTTCTTTATTCATGGTTTTAAAATCCACAAAACCCTTCAGATTCTGAGGTTCTCTTCCCAGAAAAATATTTTGAGCAACTGTCATTCCCTTAATAGGATTCATTTCCTGGTGAATCATGGAAATTCCCATATTCATTGTCTCAAGGATGGATCTCTTTCCAAGTTTTTTTCCCTGGTAGATGACCTCTCCTTCTTCTGCAATATACTCCCCACTGATGACCTTCATCAGCGTAGACTTACCCGCACCGTTCTCGCCGCAAATCACATGCACTGATGCGGGACGGATTTTCATAGCCATTCCATCCAGAGCCCTGACTCCCGGAAACAGCTTCACGATATCCTTTAACTCCAGAACATACTGATAATCGCTCACGGCATTACCTCCTTATATGATTTGAGAGCAGCCGCTCTAGGCAACTGCTCTCTCAGATTGCTGATTTATCGGCTTATTTCAGATAATCATTTACGTTTGAGGAATCAATGACGATGGGATCCGGATTGATCTGAGCAGGGTTCTCTCCGCCTGACTGTGCTGTTTTCACTGCGTCATACAGAGCCTGTGCCTGCATAGATGCACTCTGAAGAACAGTTGCAGCCATTGTTCCGTCTGCCACGCACTGAATTGCATCATCCAGACCGTCAAGACCGATCACCATCTTGTCTGTGAGACCTGCACCAGTCAGAGCTTCCAACGCACCGAGGGCACTTCTATCGTTGACTGCAATAATTGCATCAAAATCGGAAAATGTCTGTATCCAATCTTCTGTAATGCTCATACCGTCTTCCATGGTGTACATACATTCCTGCCAGGAAAGAACTTCAATATCACCATTTTCGTTTACTATATTGCCGTCAAAATCAGTTTTCAGTCTCTCTGCAAGACCGTCTACAACAGCCTGTCTTCTGTCGATAGAAGTCTGATATCCCAAGTTTCCTCCGAGGTAAAGAACCTTTGCACCCTCCGGAAGATTATCATGAGCCCACTCGCATTGAGCCATGCCGATTGCATAGTCCGAGACACCTACAAAAGTGAAGTCGCCGCCGGTAGCTGCCTGCGAAGAGCAGAAAACAGGAGTTCCGCTTTCGTTCAGATTCTTAATTGCGCCTGCAACCGCATCACCATCCTGGCATACAATTACCATGGCATCTACTTCCTGAGTAATATAATTATCAATCTGATCCATCTGTGTCTGTGCATCACCTGCGGAATCTGCCGTCAGGAGTGTAATAGAATCATCTGCATCGCAGAGAACCTGGAATTCATCTACCACTGACTTCAAGTAAGTATCAGCATCGTCTCTGTTGATATAACCAATTGTCCACTTCTCTGCTGCCTCTCCGGAACCGGATGATCCGGATGCTGCTGTGCCGGCTGATGCGCCGGAAGAACTTCCACAAGCAGTAAGAACCATACAAGACGCGATTAGTGATGCAAATAATCTCTTTTTCATTTTGGATATCCTTTCTTCTAAATATTTTCTAACAGTTTCTATGCATTTACAATTTCATTATTCTGCTGTCTTTGCAGCCATTCTGTTCTTTATTGCAACCGCAGCAGCTTCCTTTGTCGCAATATCTATTAATACGGCAAGTAGGATAATAGATCCGGAAAAGACGCTCTGCCAATAAGAATTAACGTTCATTAAGCTCAAAATATTATCCAGAATCGTAACGATGGTGGCACCGACCAGGCAGCCTACGATCGTTCCCTTGCCTCCATAGATGGATGCGCCGCCGACAACTGCTCCGGTAATGGCATCAAAGGCATACCCCTTTCCTGCAGAGGGGAGTCCTGTTCCCAGGCGGGACATGAACAAATACCCTGCAACAGCTGTAGTTATACCGTCCAGTATATAAACCTTTCTGATTACCGCATCTGCATCAATTCCGGATGCGATTGCCGCCTGCCTATTTCCACCAACCGCATATACCTGTCTTCCGAATGTACTCTTAGCAAGAATTATATGACAGATAATCATGACTACAGCTGCAACGATAACATTTATAGGAATCGGACCGATGGATCCATTTCCGAGAATTTCATAGGATTCATCCATTCCCACGATCTTATTGCCGTGAGTGATAATAAGAATCGTACCGCTGGCAATAGAGTTTATAGCTAGACCAACAATAAATCCCGGCACTCTGAAGATAGTTACAAAGCTTCCGTATGCAAATCCGATGCATCCTCCGATAACTATGGTTCCAATTAATGCAAAAGCAGGATTACCTGTCTTCAGCATGATCAGACAGCTCGTACATCCCAGACAAGCAATCAATCCATCATAGGCGATATTGATCTGTGCACAGATCAGAACGTAGCAGCCTCCGCTGGCAATAATCGCAATCAATACCATCTGCTTAAGAATATTTCTCAAGTTATTGATCTTTATAAAATTCCGATTAAGAAGCATCGCAACTAAGAAGATAATAACAAGAAGAGTAAACACTCCAAACTTCTGGTAGAATAATGCAAAGCTGAATTTTTCTCTCTTCTTATTCACATTTTCCACCTCCTTGTGTGAATCTCATTCCCTGACATGATGACCACATTCCTCCCTTCAAAGAATATTTTCACGTTTGTTTCGATGAATTTATCATAAAAAAAAGTCCACTAATCAACAACTCAATTAACCGTCAATTAGTGGACATTTCCGTATATTTTTATCACAAATACATTTTTCTTGTCGTTTCTGCCACTATATCATGGGTAGAATCTCTTTTTTCTTAGCTATTTTTCACACGAACCATAGTTCCCTTCTCAGTAAGATAGTAATTTATTCCCGAAAGATTCTGTTGGCGGCTGATTACGATTACTGCGGCTCCCTTTTCCGCTATTCGAATCAACCATTTGTTGATTCGTTCACTTGTGACTTTATCAACACCGCTGTATGGATCCAGGCAGATCAGAACTTTAGGTCTTGCAAGCATAAATGCCATAAGTCTGATACTTGAAGCTTCCCAGGCAGTCATCTCCCAAGGATACTTATCTGTAATCTTCCTGCCAATTTCCCTATCCATTTCCTCACTTAAATAGGTCTGATAGCGTTTTTTCCACCATACTTCTCTCAAACTGCTCCCCTTTAGGAGCACATAATTCTGCCATGCAGAGAGATTATCCAACAAAAACTCTTCCGGTCTTCCACACTCCGCAATACCGAATATACCCTCCTTTACTCGATCATATACTGTCTTGGAAACAAGCATTCGTCCGCTCAAATACAGCTCTCCATCATATTCCTGCTCTTTTCCACTTATAACGTTATACAGTTCAAGAGCTGCACTGTGCTTTGAATAATAAATATTTGTAATTTCTTTGCTGTGCGCTGAGAAGCGAACATCTTGCAAAAACTGTGACTCTAGTCCCTGAACCTTCAAAGCAGTCTCTGTACGGTCCTCAGAATCCGTATATTTCAATTGCATTCTTCCGATAATCTGCAAATCAGTTATATCAAAAAAGCTTCTGTCTCTTTGCAGCAAAGTCATCTGGTCAGAGATTAATGCCAGAGAATCTACCTTTGATGCCAACGTAAAATGGTAATATCCTATCAGAATAATTGTTGCTCCATTCTCCTTCAGCTGTTGAATAAACTGAATCAACACCAAAAATTCTTCATCGGACAAAAAGATATCTCTTATATCTATCAATAGTATTTTTGATGGATAATTATAGATTGCTCGCAGTAGAAGCAATTCATACTTCTCGATCTCAGAAAGAAATTCTGCCCCTTTGTCGAGATCAATGCTTAAGTGATATCTCTTTAAAATCTCTCTTAATTTGATTTTATTCTTTTTATCTCTTGCAAACCACTACAGAGATGTTAGAAATTATTGTCTCTTCTTTTGAGAAACAGTAGATGTGTTCAGATAACCATTCTCCTGCCTTTTCTAGATCGATTTTCTCATTGTATACATAAGCATGACCGATTGAAGGCTCAACCTCACCCCTCAGCAAATCCTTAAGACAGTCTAACTCAATGGACTTTTCTGCAGCCAGGAACACAATTTCCTGTGCATGCACAATTAGCCAGAGGTCCTTAAATACCATGGAATCTGAATTGTTCACTTTACATTTCTTAAAAAAAAGCAGCGGTTTTTTCATCATAATCACCTTCTGCAATAAGTGGAAGCTGCACCATTACATCCGTACCGATTTCCGGAACAGAGTAGACATGCATCCCAAACTCACTACCGAAAAGCATCTTTATTCTGCTGTTTACATTTTTCAGTGCTATTCCATGTTTCTTTTTTCTGCTTGCCCGCTCGAAATGAATCCCGTCCAGACTCTCATTTATTTTTCTCAGCTGCTCCTCACTCATACCGTTTCCGTTATCCATGATTTTACAGATCACATGATTCTCTGTCTTATAGACATGAAGCGTCACAATGCCACTGTCTTCCTTATTTTCCAAACCATGTTGGATCGCATTTTCAACAAGGGGCTGCAAAGTCATGCGAGGGATCATCACAGACTGAAGCTGATCTTTTTCCAACTCGATTTTCTTCTCCAGATTTACTCTGTCTCCGAATCTGAATTTCTCAATTTCGAAGAAATCCTCTACATTCTGAATTTCTTCTTCCATTGTTCCTAACTCATCTAATGCTGAAATAGAATAGGAAAAGTAATTAGACAGTGACTCCACCATTCCGGCGGTTTCCATCTGATTAGCAAGCATGAGTTCACAACGAATTCCTTCCAGTGCATTATACAGAAAATGAGGATTAATCTGCCTCTGGAGCGCAATATATTTAGATGATTCCAAGGCAAGTTCCATTAAATCTTTCCGTTCTGTCAATTCCCGATATTTTTCTATCAGCTCCCGATTGGTTTTGCTCCATCTACCGGTATTATCAAGAAGCTTTTTCAAATTATTATCGGAGATACAGGTATCCTCTGCATAGATGATAGATCTCATCGGTTTCACTATCATAATCTGATAAAACCAACGGAGAACGATACAGAAAACACAAATCAAAGCAAGAAATTTTATCCCACTTCGCAATATTACTGCATCCAAGATAAACAAAACAAGAAATGTTCCTGCGCATGCAGACAGTACATTGCCAAATTTTCGTATTCTATTTTCGATACTGTTTTGATTCTCATTCCCCATACAATTTGCGATACTCACTCAGAGTAAGCCCCACTTCTTTTTTAAACACACGCATAAAATACTTCTCATCGCTGTAGCCAACCTGGGCAGCAATCTCACCTGCAGTTCCACCCTTTCCGGCAAGTATCTCTTTCGCCCGGTTAATGCGTACAGAATTCAGGTATTTTGTAAGTGTCGTATCCATCTCTTTTTTAAACAGCTTTGATATGTAATCCGGATTCATGTCCACCGCCTCAGCAAGATATGACAGAGTAATATCCTCCCTGTATCTTTCTTGAATCAGTCTCTGCAATCTCCTTACCGGTTGTGATTTTTTCTGCTGTTGAATAGATTGGATCATTTCCAGCAGCCGCTGCAATTCAGAATCAAAATACTGATAGAATCCTCTCTCACTGCTGCAGCAGGTAAGCTGAGCAGCGTATCTTTCCAGGTATTGATCTAATTCTTCTTCATGATAAAGAGAATGCACCATATTCGCGAGAAATCTTTGCAAATTACTCAGTGATTCAAATACATAAGATCCTCTGTGGAGATTATTTCCCTTTCTGAAAATATCAGCTATCAGTGTATGCACAGAACTGAGAAATACATTATATTCTCCGACCTGCAGAGTCTTGTTGACCTTTTCCTCCAGCTCTCTTGTAATCAAGCCGTCATCATGATATTCGAAGGGTTCCATTGCATACAGAACCTTATTATTACCGCGGTACAACTGATCTCTGGAAGCATTTCTGCTCTCCCGGATCGCCTTTCCGGCATCATTTCCCAAAACAGGTGCTACACCTATACTCACGCTTCCATGGTGAAGCTTCACAAAGTACTCCTGCAGCCTTTGAATCAGTCTGTAAAAGCGCTTATTCATCAGATCTACGTCTTCGAATGAAAAAATCAGATAAAAGCTGTTTTGATAATTTCCCCAAAACCCATTAATCTCCCAACTGTCTATTTCTTTCAAAAGAATATTATTAATTCCCTCCTGGATATTTGCTTCTACATTCGCATCCAAAAAGAGATCTATCTTTACGGTTGCAGCCCAGAGTTTCGAATAATCCCACTTAAAATGAAATCTCTCCTCCAAAAAATCCTGATCCAGTTCTTTCATTTGCCCGGATAGAATCTCCCTTATTAAATCTCTTCTAAATCCTTTTCGGACTATCTTTTCAGCAATTTTCTTCTCTGATAAGAAATTTTGTTGAACTGTTTCAAGGGTCTTCTCTATTGCCTTTTTATTCAACGGCTTCAGCCAATAATCAACCGCACCGTCCTGCAGCGCAGCGTGAATATAATCAAATTCTCTGTAGCCACTCATAATAATGACGCGGGTATTAATCCCCTGCTCTCTAATTTTATGAAGAACCTCTATTCCTGTCATACCGGGCATCTTTACATCTGTAACAATAAGATCAGGTTCTGTTTCCAATATTTTATTTAGAAGATCCGTTCCATTCTGGACAATCCCCGCTACTTCAAAGTCATAGGATTTCCAGTCAGCAAGCATCATTAAGAGCTGACAGACACGCTTCTCATCATCTGCAATAACTACCTTCCACATCGCAAGCCTCATCCTTGTTTGTGCTAACTTCACAATGTCACGAATAAATTAAAGCATATTTTTACGCCGATTGTAAAATGAAGTTGCACACTTGATAAAAAAACGATCCATAGGA
>JAUNAE010000542.1 GCA_030527765.1 Eubacteriales bacterium | reverse complement strand
ACCACAACATTCACAAGTGGTACGCTGACGCTGATGAAGCGAAACTTTGGCGACCGCTGCTTGATAAAATTGAATTTACAAAGGAGACTATAACAATGAGTATCAATAAAAACACTATTTTCGCAGGAAAAACAATCGTAGCAACAGGTAAGCTTGAGAACTATACCCGTGACGGTATCCAGAACAAGCTCGTAGAGATCGGAGCTATTCCGGCATCAAGTGTTACCAAAAAGACAGATTACCTTATCGTGGGAGAAAAGGCAGGCAGCAAGCTTACAAAAGCACAGCAGCTCGGTATTAAAACTCTTACGGAAGAAGAATTTGAAGCATTGCTGGCACAGGAGTAATCCTGACAGCATAATTGTGGCGGGGCTGAATATCAGCTCCGCCTATTTTCATTTTGAAAGGAGAAATTTTATGAGTGATTTCGAGAAAAAGTATCTTGAGTCTTTGGATTATTCGATGCAGGAACGCATTGAGGAATATCTTGACGAACTGGAATTGCCATATAACGACAAGTGCATTCAGGCTATTCAAAGTGATTGGATTTTTGAACATCAAGCTTCTATAGAGGTGTGTCATGATGACGGCGATGTTTTTGAAATTGATAGCGAAGATGTTTCGTCATACTGGATGAGCTTCGTTAAGAAAATGATGGATGAGGCAGCTCAGGAAGGAGAACTCAATGAAACCAGCAAATGAAACTAAAGCAGAAAAATTCGTGCGTGTTGCCGAAGCCAGAGTCAATAAGATTATCAAAATGATACGGCTTTTAGGCAACTGCTCTAATCCGTCAAACTATGAGTTCAGGGCACAGGATGTTGATAAAATTTTCGGTACTCTGCAGGCAGAACTAAATCGTGTTAGAAAGCTGTTTATATTGTCTGTAACAGGCAAGAAACGCTTTTCTTTATCATCTGAGGAAAATAAAGATGATGCACGCCGAAAACTGCTCCTGCCATTACCTGATGGGAATATTCTTCGTGCTATGGTTATTGATGATGAAGAGTTCCCTTCTATCAATATTGACCTTTTGGATAATGACGGCAAATTTACAGATCGTGTATGTTTTGCAGAATATAAATCGGATTGCGGCCCCTGCTACGCGTTGCATATCGGTGTATATCAGTCTGACAAAGACGAACCAACCTATTACCACTCCTTCGCAGCTGAGCATCAGTATTCTTATTCGCTTAAAGGAAATACCCTTTGCGTTTGGGAGGATAATGCTATTATGGCTGAAATAAGCGATGTTGCGGAGGACAATGCAGAATCAATTTTCAAGGAGATTGTTTTTGAGATGAGAAACATCGACCTTGACGAAAACGAACCGAAAGGAGAATCGTGATGGAAAACATCAAGAAAGCACTGAACATATTTGGCATACCCGTTTGCGAAATCAAAGTCGGAGAACGTGCGCTTATTGCTGAAACCGATGGCAGCACACGGCAGACATCTGTTGTGGAGCAGGTTCAGGAAACTACGGATTCCAAGATATGTTTTGAAACGCAAAACACCTTTTACACTCTTTTTATCCGCACAGTTTCTTTGGACGGTGCTGCGGTATGAGTAAAAATAATATCAATGGCGAAAAGCCAGAAAGGAAATCAGAAATGGTTAAAAGAACAGTGGATTGGTATATCCATTTACTTATGAATGGTGCTCCTTGTGCGAAATGCGGCAAGGCAGAAGATGACTTTTTGCCCTATACCTGTAATGCACACACGCACGGCATGGAGAACTATCATCATCTGAACTTTCAGATGGTGATAGCATATCCCCAAAAGGAAATTATGCGTATCCTCAATACTCTGAGTTGTATGGTCCGAGACGGCAGAAAGTTTCAGGATGGAGAGCTTGTGGAAAAAATCTATGAAGATTGCAAGATTCGTCTTGATAAGCGAATAGAAGAAGGCGAAGAAATCTTCAGAGTTGTCGTACCGGATAAAAACAACCTGCTCCCGGAGGATGAAAACTGTGGGTATCCATATTCAATGCAGACTTCCGATGTAGAAGACTTATATAAAAAGGATGGTGTCGTGTCATGAAGATAGTATTATATCAAATAATTCCCGAACTGGATTACAGCAGACTGATGTTTGAGAACTACAAAAGTACCATAAAGCGATGCAGAGGCACGGTTCACGCCAAGCTTTATGAAATAGCTTATAGCGGTGAGCTTGATGTAGACGATCCCAGCGATGTATTCAGGATATTTAACACAGACTTCCCCG
>JAUNAE010000077.1 GCA_030527765.1 Eubacteriales bacterium | reverse complement strand
CCATACAAGGGTCTATCTTCCTATCGTATTGGATACAAGGCATAGATGTACCTCCCTCGCGAAAATGGCGGTAAATATAAGTAAAACAAGGGTTTCCAGGGCCTACGCTCGACTCTGGAGACCCTTGTTTCTGTTAATAGTTACGTTGTCACCGGTCGGATGATCCTTGCGGTATCAGTCTTGCAGTATAATAAATCGGATGGAATCCGCAATAATTAAAAGGTGTTGAATAATTAAAAGGTGCTACTCTTCATCCTTCGCAACCGGAATATACACCATCTTCAATGGGATCATCTTCCTGTACTTCTCGCTTAGATCGTGGTAGTACTTCAGAATCAAATCTACAAGCTCCGTTCCATTGATGCCGCGAATAATCGGTGTACTATCAAGATATTTTTGTGCGTTCTTCGTATAATTCGACAGCGTCACAAACAGGCCGTAGTCACCTTCTCGCATTGCACCTTTCAGCGACTGGATTGTTGTTTCCTTAATATCACTGTCCTGACTCTTCACCTGCACAAGAATTCGAGGTGGCAATTCGTCTTTATAGGCAGTGATGTCAATTCCACTGTCTCCGCCATGCGGAGATACCGTAGTGCGATATCCCATAGCTCTCAGAAGATCAGCTACGAATTCTTCCAGATCATAGCCCTTCAGATTCTTGCTTAATTCCTTCAGGATGAAATCTCTTGTTGCTTCAACTATTTCTTCCGCTGTAGCTCCAACACTCTCATCCTCTTCAGAATCTGTAGTCATCACGTTTTTTTTAAATCCTTTGTCTAATGCAGCGAGATACTCGTCCGCGTAGTTCTTTATAGTGAAGAAGGACATCGCAGAACCGACTTCGTATAACGCCCCCTGAGAGAAGGATGTTCGTGGCAGATGCTTCAGCCACTTCACCTTATGCTGCTGCACATACTCAGCGGCTTCCGGGTGATACTCATAGTCGCCTTCAACGATACCGATATTGATCTGCCGGTCAATCTTGGATGGAAATACAACATAATCCCCAATCTGCACCTCATATGCAAATCGATACAACATACCGGCGCCATTCGCAATACTACCCTTCTTAGCATCCGGATATACTTTCTGATAATGTTCTTTGAAGATATCGCGATCTGCCTGGAGCTGGCTCAGATCGCCCATATCTCGCCATCCTATTGCGATAACATTCTGGTGCAAGAATAGATTATCGTCCTTGGTATGAATACCCCATATTCGTTTTTCTTCGTTAAGCATATTCCTACCCGCCCTCCTTACTCTACGACAAGCGCCTTAAACTCTTCATCAATTTCCTTCATACGATTTTCCCGGTTGAAGAAATGAAGTCCCCAAATCTTATACTCGTTATCATCAACAAAAGTCGTTGTCGGTATAGCTTCCTTCTTTAACTGCAGCAAAAATCTTTCTTTCCAAGCATCCTTTTCGAGAAGCTGACTACCTTTCGGCTCAATAAAAATCTGGAGTTGATCAAACCCATCCGTTTTATCGCGCTGTAAGAAAAGAACATAGTCTGGCTCAAAACGTTCACCGTCATCAAACGAGTAGATGTGGAATTCACGCTCGTTTCTGATAAGGAAAATACGATTATATCTTTTTCGCAGCTGAGCAACATATCCACGGAAGTAAGCAACAAATGCCTTTTCTTCCGATGTTCCGTAGTTATCAGTATAAACAAACCAGTCCTCAGTCGAGAGATCAATTTTCCAGTCACTCTTCACAGATGGATCGTTCTGAGATATACCAATTCCACCATCATGCGGATCGGTATAGTTGACTGTCTTATTACGAAAGACATCTCTGATCTTCCTCGCTCTGAAGTTCTTCGTTCCTCGGTATGTTTCCTCAATACCCGAAATAGAGTCTGCAATTTTTCCAAGCACATAGAAAACAGCCGCATAAAGCGTATCCATTGTTGGATATACATCTTTGCTCTGAATATCGACACGGACAGCACCAAGATATTCGCTATCTGTAATAAACTGCCTTGTAGATTTTATATTCGGAAAATATGAGCGCAACGTGTTAAACTTGAAAATCGGGTACTTCATTAGTGCCTTGTTAACAACTGCATAATTGATTGCCGCAATTTCACCAATCGTCATATGCTCTGTTTTTAAATCAAAAACAAGGTCAGTGCCTTGTGACGTTTCAATCATAACGGAATCAACTCCGGAAGCTCCCGTTGCAGCCTGGAAACGGTATATATTATCGCGTACGGTCGGCGTAAGACCACGCACATCTTTCCGGTCTTTTACTTCTCTATCATTTAAAAAGATCAACCCCTGCCGGTATATATCTGTCGCTTTAAAATCATCCTTAAGGACATATTCACGCTGCACGATTTTGTCGGTATCGAGACCAATTTCACGCAAAGCATTACGAAGTTCCGTCACATACCGATGATCGTTCTGGCAATGATAATAGAGTGTCTCGCAGACACGCATTTCGCTGGTTATATCCTCGTCATATTTTCTCTGATATTTAGGCTGCTCATCGTCAAGCTGAAATGGGCAGTATCTTGCCCCACGTCCAATCAACTGTGCTTCCGCTATAGTTGCAGGAGCTATTTTTTTACCGCTGGATTGTCTTGTTTCATAAAGCCGTACAATATCAAACAAGTTCAGAACATCCCACCCCTCGTCCAGCTTTTTTACCTCAAAAATTGCACGATAAGGATTATCCGCATCTTCAAGCGAATTTAAGAGAAGCTGCTTCTGCGTGGCATCTTTATCATCGTTTACAGAAACGCAATGTTCCTCAGAAAAATCATCACGGAGTTCTGCGGCGAGCGTTTCAAAAGAGATACCATTGTTTGCAAAATACGCAAATGCTTTGTGCATAACCTCATTATTGACGGCAGTAGAAAGGCTTCGAAGCTGTGAGCCGGTCAGTTTTTTTACCATTTCAATAAACTGAGCCATGAAGTCCTTGCTATCGGCAATCTTCGCAGCCTTATAGAGCACAACAGGTTTAACGCCAAGGCGATGGGATTGAAACACTTTTAAGCGATATTGACTAAGGACAAGTGCCTGCAAAGCACGCTCCATGACAGTCAAGTCAGAACGAAGCGTGAGGATATCCTTTGAATACCTGTCGCCGTAAAATTTTGCTAAAGCATAATCAAATATGATCTTATTCTCATATACTGCACGAATTGATGGATTTGCAAGGTCACAGGTAGCAGTAAACTCCAACAAAATATTATCGGGATTGCGGCTGAAAATATTCTTTACGGTCTGTTCCCAGGAATGATAGCTTGATTCCTCGTCAGCAGACATTTTCTTCTTAGTATCAACATTTAAATGATGTGCCTCATCGGAGATCAGTACGACCTTCTGTTCATCAAAGTCATCGAAGGACATCCCATTTTCCTTTGCCATCCACATATCCATATGGAGTCCTTGTGTAGTAGCAAAGCAGATATTCATGGCATCTCGGTCTACATACTGGAAATTATTCACCTGATTGATGCGGATGCGTTCTCCGTCTAGCACGATCTCGTCTGCAAAAAGATACTTAGAGGAGGCTGCATTCAAAAAGTTATCTTTTGTTTTTTCGACAATGTTCGATAGATTGACGAAGAACAGAAAATTCCGATACCCCTGTTTATAGAGATACAGCATCAATCCTGCCATAATCAGTGTCTTTCCACTGCCGGTTGCCATGTGAAAAAGCACCTGCGTAGGCTTTGGTCGGTTACCATTCTCAAAATGTGTAATAAAGTTTTCAAACGCCTGTTTCTGGTAAGGGCGCAGCTCGAAGTTTGGATTCAGATTCTCCGGAATGTAAGAGGGGAGAACAGCACTGCTGCCGTATTCACGCAAGGCATCTATTTTTTCATATAAGAATGCCATCGATTATCCCTCCCTGTAAAAGCTTCGAGTAAATGTCTTATCCTCATCGGAAATGCCAAACTCTTCATCATCTATATCACAGTAATTTACATACAACAGATTCTTATCCAAAATCTCCATCAGAAATCGTTTCTTGTTATCAAGAGAAAGCGCATCGTAATTATCGACGGCAGCATCAATATCACCCGGATTGATCTTGTAACTGATAAATCCAGCTTTTATCATTCTTTCGTAAATATCAAAAAGGGATGTATCATCAATAGAAGTTTCAATTTCTTCAACTATCGTCTGGTTAAGCTTGGCAAGTTCGCAGTAGACAAAGGAACCGCCGCCTTCCCAATTTACTTCAGATGAGATACCACTTTTTTCACCTTTTATAACGTTTTGAAGGCGTTTAAGTGTAATGTCTTCCACATAATCCATCTGTTCTATTGATATAAATTTTCGTTTCATCTTCATTGCAGTTGCTGCAGTTGTGCCAGTACCCATAAAGAAATCTAATACTATATCACCTTCGTGTGTACACATATCAAGTATGCGTTTTATCAGCGCTTCTGGTTTTTGACCGGTAAAGTCTATTGCCTCTTTTGACATTGGATTAATAACATATATATCTGTCCATAGAGATGACACTGGTTGTCCTTGATATTCATCTAAGTAGATTTTACGATTAATATTTTGGGATTTATCCTCAGGAAAACACAATTTCCCCTCTTTATCCCACTGTTCCATAATCTCTTTTGATATCGACCACCCTTTTGCAGGGACTTTATACCCCTTGTACTCATACATGAGATTAGGTCGTGGGTTTGGACTTTGCAGTGGCGATTTCATAAAACGTCTTCCGTTCTCATCAACATTAGTAAAGCGTTCCTTAATATATCGCTGAGTTTTTTCATCATTAAGTGTGAAAATCGGAGTATAATCCATTGCATCCGATTTTGAATACCAAAGAATATAATCAGTAACATTGTTTAATCGATTTTTGGGATTAGCACTTCCTCCTCGGCGTTTCCAGGTGATTTTATTTCTATAGTTGTCACGTCCGAATATCTCATCCATTAATACTTTTAAATACGAATCTTCAAAATCGTCACACTGTACAAAAATACTTCCATCATTTCTAAGAAGTCTATGAGCAAGTTGAAGCCTGTTTTTCATAAACAAAAGCCACGTCGAATGGTTGAAATTATCATTGTATTTAAATCCATCTGATCCAGTGTTATAGGGTGGATCTATATAAATACACTTTATCCTTCCCTCATATCTTTTTAGCAAAGAAGCAAGTGCAAGAAGATTGTTTCCCTTGATAATTAGATTATCCTCATCACTAAACGAGGTCGTCTTTTCTTTACCTGAAGATGAAAACTTTGTTGCATGTGATAATACTTTAGGAAACAAAAGTCTATCCACCTCATCGGGTGCAAGAGTTTCATTATAAAAAATCTCACTTCTTTTCTGATCTTCTTTTGTCTGACCGCCTTCCAGAACGCAATCCTTATAAGGAAAAACAAGTTCAACTTTGCCAGATGTAGAAATAAGATCTCCATTTTCTTCGGCAAGGCCGATTTTATTCTTAAATCGGGTGTAACTATCCGGCAGGAATTGCCTGTTATTGATTACCCATGCAAATCCCATCTTATCAAACACCTTGACACCATCGACTTCCGTGAAGAAACGAGCGCGTGTTTCATCGTTCGCAAGAAGGATACGAATAAGTCTCTCGTCCATCTTTATTGCAGCCTCATAAACTGCATTGCGCAAGAAAGTGCCATCCTCGGCTACAAACCTCTCATCTGATTTTAATACCGTTAGCACGGTTTCATAAAAAATCGCCATTTATTCTTCTCCTTCATTTATGAATAATTCTGGTACATTGTATTGAATTTCTTCAGTATCTCTTCTCACCAGCTCATTTGGGCACTCCAGTAATGCTTTCTTTAGTAACTTGGGATTGTTTGATGTTCCTTGTACGTACTTATCAGCATTTCTTCGGATATATGCAGTCGAATCTCGTTTGAAGCCACTCCGTTGCAGAATGATTCGTAGGTGATTCGTTGTTCCGTACTCTACAAACTCATACCAGTCATTCGTGAACTGTTCATCAGGATGCTGACGCTTATATTCCTCAGAAAACTTAAGAAAGTAGTTTGAAAGCCGAAATAAAAGTACATCTTCGATCGCCTCCAATGTATCGGCAATTATTATGTTTATATGTTTTTGCGAACCATCAAACACTTCCCATTTATTGTAGTCAACTTTCAATTCCCTCTTTTTCTCGTCATAGTCATCAATGCTTCGTCCGATGATATAGCTGAGTCCATGCCCTTGCATCCATTGGTTCAAAAGAACCGTATACCATGTCAGTTTGGAATAATTTTGTCCTTCTCCAGCACCAAGCGTTCGGTTTTCGTAGATACGCCACTTGAACGCCACAGCTAGTTTATTGAGGAATGCCAGTGTCTCATAATAATCTGCACCGCGCTTCGGATCTTTGATTTCCGGGTAAGTCAGTCCGTCGCGGATCAGTTTTTCGATACCCTGTATCTGATCATACGATACATTAATATCATCCTCTGGTTTTTTCTCTGGTACAGAAAATTGCTCCCGAATTTTTAACTCAGTCTCAGGTGTCAGATACGGTGCAAATTCCATCCTGACGCGACTGTTTCTACCGTTAACTATATCCCCGACAAGAATTAACATGGTTTTTCTCATCAGCTCATAGTTGTCTTCACTTTGCTGTTTCTTAGATTTGTGGATTTCCACGTTTCCAGAAAGGAGCGTATCTACTATGAGCTTTTTCTGGTTTGAGTTTAATTCTGCTTCTATGGACAGTTTCTGCATAGGCACATCGTCCTTCAGCAAATTCTCATATTTCTGCAAGTCTTCTTCGCGTTCCTGCCTCTGAAGACGGACAATAACGACATTTCCGTATAGGTTGTATTTGGCACGTCCCACACGCCCTATCAGGTTTTTAAAATCAACCTCAGAAAAGTTGCTCAATCCCTTCTTGTAGCTTGTAATGAACAGGTTTTCTGCAGGCAGATTGACTCCTTCCAGCAAGGTGCTTGTACAAAACATGGTCTTTATAAGACCGTCACGATAATAATCCTCCAGTTGCATCCTGATATTTGCTGGCAGATAACCGATGTGGTATGCCACACCTTTTTCTACCAGTTCAGCGAGATAGTATTCCTTATGGACATCGCTGCGGATTGCCTCTGCAAACGCCTGTAGCCTTTTATCGCCGATCGGGTTCTGTGTGTTCGCATAATCTCTTGCAAACTGAATGGCATCATTCTTAGATTTGCAATATACGATGTTATGCCGCTTATCACCAATTCGTGCAATTACCTCACTCAATGAATACTGCCGATTCATCTCATGCAGCAGTATAAATTTCTTTGAGTATGAATCAAAGATGCGGATATTACGTTCCCATAAGTCAATGATATATTTCAACTGACTAACAGGGGCATATCTGCACGCCACAATAGATTCTTCACCGATGCTCCATTCTCCTATTGACAACGTATCGAGATATACTCTCGGATTTGGGATATTCGGCGACGCAAATATAATATGCGTACTGCTGCGCCGATCTTCTAACTTATTGATAACCTTGTAATAGAATGCACTTCTCTTATCACCAGAAGATATTTTATGTGCTTCATCTACAAATAAATAATCGATCATAAGGTCAGGGTCGTTAATCAGAATGTACAGCATTCTCTCCGGCGTCAGCACGAAAATATAGTTATGTTTTGTTTCTAATGCCATCGAACCAGAAGATGTTACAATGCGGTAATCAGTCTCTTTCAATAGAGTAGTGAGACTGTCTATTAATTCGCTTGTAACCTCGTTTATTAGAGCTTTTGTCGGAATGAGCAAAGCAAAATTTTTCTTTGCACCGTCCATGATCTGCCGCTTGATAAACGCACGCATCATAAAGGACTTTCCCATAGATGTCGGTGCTGAATAACTGAAACAAGGTCTTGACAGACTATCGTATATTTCTTTCTGTGCAGGAAAAAAATGAGCCCCGTCATCTGACGGTACAGACAGATAATCCATGTTAAAGTGCATATAAACACGTTCAAGCAGTGAGGCATTTTCAAAATCCGGTGTCAGCCTGTTCATACCTAAGAAATTCCCTGTATTGGCGAGAACAGATCCGAGATAATACTTTATCTGCTCATCCTGTGGATACATATCATAAAGCAGTGCGACCATTTCCTGCGCACGAATCTTATGAATATCCGATAGGTTTGTACCGTAGGATTTTGAAAGCACATCTGCAAAAGTCAAAGCATCCCCAATGTTGACAGGCTGTTCTTCGATCTCATCCAAACGGAACAAACGCTTGGAATAGTTAATAAGGATATTGTGATACAACTTTTGCAGATAAGCGTTATCATCTATCTTCGAAAACAAATGCTCCCCGAAGGTGACATCTCTGAAATTGCTCATGCTCCACCTCCTCCAGATTGTAGCAGCTTGGCCATGATATCTTTTTTGTCTTCATCCGCATCTGCGAAGGGAAGCAAATAAATATACAAAGAGTAGCCGTCAAGCCCATACTGCGTAATTTTCGACTCGATGAATGACACATTGTTTTTGATGTCATTTCTAACCTGCTCAAACACAGCGTCCTGATATTCGTTTACCGTTTTTCCGTTTGCAGATACCCCATTCAGGCTGTATCCCAAGAACATACCAAATGCCGTAGCAGGTTTTTGACCGCCCGTTTCGGAAGGTAAGATCAAAGCTTCAAGCTGATCGTAAATTTCCGATGGGAAAGAAGCAGCAAATATGCTTGATTCAACAAATCGTCGCTCGTCTTTCTTTCTATTCTTTAATTTCTGAGCATCCGCAAAGGCTGAATTTATAGCCTTTTGTAAGTCACCATTTATCATCGATGTGCCGAGAATAACCTGACTAAAGGGGACAATTTCATTAGCTGTAAGAAGATGGATACCAGCGCTTTCACTTGTCATAAAACCGCCGTGATTTCCTATTTCTACCTTGCTCATCAATTTTGGAGCAACGAGAACCTGTTCAAGGAATATGTACAGCAAGAGTTCACCAAGCTCATCGTCGATAGGAAAATTCCCGGCGGCGATGGCTTCTTTGATATATGCTATTGCATCGTAAGCAAGTGCGGAAATCTCATCTTCTTCCATATAAGTCTCAATCTGAGCTCTGGAATAGACATAATAGCCGATATTATTGCGAAGATGCTTCCACAGACCGTTGTAGTCAAAGTCAAAATCCTCAAACTTTAAACAGAATATCTGGAAATCATGTTTTGCGGATATGGAAAGCGTCTCGCTTGACACGTTCGTAAAAACCTTATCGAATTTCCCTTTGCTAGTAAGGGGTATTGCTGCTGTAGTTCTCGGTTTTGTTACTTCGTAAAACTTAATGGTATCGGCCATTAGATTATATGCTGCATAGAAATCTTTCTTGATAGATTTGGTGTATGCAGCTTCTACCATGTTATCTGTTTTCGCGACAGCATAAATGAATACATCTGTCAGGAATTCTGAAAGCACAAACTCATTTTTATTCTTAAGATCATTCTTTGTGAGATTGCCAATTGTACCAAGCTGGGTAGAGTCAGCAATTGTAGAATCTTTCAAAATAACATTTTTTAATGCAAGTACAGCGTTTTTCTTACGTGCTTCTTCCATTACAGGAATGATGGTCTGTATGAAATACCGTTCAATTTCATAGGCATCCTTCTTTAAAGCCATTTGCATAACTTCGGTTGGTAGATTCTGACTTGAAGAGTGAATTTTGTTGAAATTGGTATATGAATAAGTAACCTCATATCCATCGGAAGAAGTATATGAAAAGACTGTGGCACCTGCCTGACATAGCGATAACATAACCTTCTCGCAGAAGGGATCAAACTTGCGCTCCGCAGGAATAGTGCATGATGTCATGATTCTCACGTATGAGCCAATACAAAGATGCTCCATTTGATTACCTCCTTCTGCTATAGTTTGGTTTACTTCAAATTAATCTTCTTTTACAACATCAACGATGTCTCCTATATTACAGTCCAATGCAATACATATTTTACCGAGAACCTCCATACTCACTGCTTTATTCTTTCCCATCTTGGCAATGGTAGATGATGTGATGCCCGTTTTTTCCATCAGATCTTTTTTCATCAAGTTTTTGTCTATCAGCAGTTTCCATAACTTATTGTAGTTATATTCCATCCGTGAGCCTCCTTACTTGCTTGAATATCTCTTGATGCCTTTAATTCGCCTTTAATTCAATAACACATTATAACACAAACATTTACTTTTTTCTAGTTTATATCGAAATTATTAGTTTTTATCTTTAAATTCTCAAAGTTTCATCAGTTCCTTCCATCACCCTTTATCAGTAACTCACTTATATTTTTGTCTTACGCTATATTATTACAACCTTTTCGAGGATTCCTCTTTGAGTGAACTCCTCGTTTTTTTTATTCCGAAAAGCTTCTGATTTCATTCTGTTTCTATTCGTTTTTTGCTTAGTTCAATTTGATTAATATTTTAAATATAGATGGGAGGGATAAAGCAGTGACTTATTCAGATAAAGTAATGTGGATCATTAACATCGAGAATGTCGCTACCACTGTGGCAGCCGAGTATGGTCACGAAGTAATCCGATCAGTTTTTCAGAGATACGGCGCACATGGAATTCATGATTTGAACCCCTGTTACTTCAGCGAAGTATTTTCTGAGCTCGAACTCATCGCAAAAGACAATTAAGAACAAGCCCTGAGTATGGCATAAAACTGCTCACCACTTCGTCAGAAAATTCTGATTTCATTTGACAACAGAACGTATGTTCGGTATATTTATTGTATCGCTACATTAGGTACCAGGTCACGGATCATAAGTGCAAAGGAAACGAGAAAATACCAACGGTCAGTTTTGACAGCTTTCCCTTTGGCTGGCCTCTCACGGGAGGCGAATATGAAATGCAGGAAATGCATGTGGCTTGTCCATGTTGTAAAAATAAGAGATTGTTCGACGCTAATCCAGAAAAGGTCACTGGTACAATCAGCATCAAGTGCCCGATCTGCAAATCCGTAGTGTCCGTACAATTCAGAAATCACGAAGTTCGTACTGAGCGAATCGCCGCACGATAGGAATATCGTAGCGAGCAAGGCCTGACGAAGTATAGGTGTTAACAGCACCTGTATTTTGTCAGGCCTTTTTTTGTTATCTGGAAGCAGGCCTTCCTATTTAACAAGTACGATCTGACAAAGCGCCACCGCCATATGAGGCATCACCTGATCAACGATGTGCTCAACCTTGTATGACGGACAATTAAATAATAAGTAGCTGCCAATTGAGCTGGGAGCTGCAAACCGAAACGGAGAAATCTGTTGATGTTTGCGGTCGGTGTTTTGCACCCTTCTGGCGGCTATCACTTCATTTCCTCCGTTTCGAGAAATCGACAAACGGAGGAAATTTTTATGTCAAACAGTGAAAAGCAGTACTACATCTACATTCGTTCTTCAAATCTCAGAGTTCCTTGCACAAAGGAACAGTTCAAAGACTACTACCGCGACATCGATGCATATCGCCGTACTCGCATGAATCACGGCCAGTGCGTCTGCCCGCCTTCCAAATGGCTCACCTGCGATATGGATTGCTGCAACTGCCCATATCGTACCAGCGGTAAAAACTACTCCCTCGATAGTCAATTTACAGATAAGAAAGGAAATCCCGTTAACTGGCTCGATTTTCTCCAGGAATCCATGCCGGATCTGCAGGCACCTCGTGTTGATGAGGTAGTTACCGACCGCATCGAGGCAATTGATATTCTTGAACACCTGGCTGAACTCATGCCTGTGGCACTGGAAATCGGTCGTCTTCGTGAAGAAGGTCTTTCCGACACTGCTATCTCAAAGGAAATCGGTATTCCAAGGAAGACCTTCACGGATCGTCTGAAAAGAGTACGTGACCAACTCAAAGCTGATTATCCAGACTTTTTCTAAAAAACTTTCACATTCTCCGCCAAATAGCGGCCCCCGTTTCCATAGGGAGGTACAAGGAGCGACAACGATACAGCTCCAGCAAGGAGGTGAAAGGAATGCAGAAGCACGAGAATCCAATGATGACTGAGGATCAGGAGTTGGTTGATATCCTGCTCGACTTCATCATCGCAGCAGCAAACCTGGCAAAAGGCATCAACAGAACAATGAAACAGAGACAAACCGTGGAAGGAGGTAAATCACATGAGC
>JAUNAE010000541.1 GCA_030527765.1 Eubacteriales bacterium | reverse complement strand
TGAGAAGTACATCTACGCTGCGGTATTTCTCACGAAATGAGGTGATGGCTGTATTATTTTTGTTTCGGATGGCATCGATCAGCTCGTTGGTGAAGGTCTCACTGGTAACATAGAGAACCTTGGCTTTTTCATTCTGATTGAGAATGAAATGGGCGATCGAATGCATCAGATGTGTTTTGCCAAGTCCGGCTCCTCCGTGGATAAACAGTGGATTGTACATTTTTCCGGGAGACTCAGCCACGGCCAGAGCAGCGGCATGAGCGAACTTGTTGTTGCTGCCTACAACGAAGGTATCAAAGGTATATTTCGGGTTAAGATTGGCCTTTTCCAGCACACGATTGATGGAAGAGGCAGCCGCAGATACCTGCGGAGAAGATAAATTCTGCGCAGCAGACTGATTGGGAAGAAGAAATTCGATCTCATATTCTATTCCCGTCATCTCAGCAATAGCCACTTTCAAGGGAAACATGTACTTTTTACTGATATAATCCACACCCATTTGTTCCGTTGGAACAAGAATCTGGACGACTTTGTGAGAATCGTCAACGTGAAACACGGTCAGCGGTTTCAGCCATGTTTTAAATGAGATGTCTGAAAGCTGATGTTCTTCTTTGACTGTCATTAAAATCTGATCCCACTTTGCTTTAATGATGTCCATGGTAAGCTCCTTTTAACCTTTTGAGGCATTTTTTGTCATCCTTACCAAAAAGTGACGACAAAATTCTACAATAATATTAAACTAAAGAAAGGTTTTTATCAACCGCTTATTGGCGATTAGCTTCTTCAGATACGGGTGTGTAAAACTTATCCATGTCATCCACAGAGCGCAGAGCCCTATAAAATAAAGGAAAATTCCATGCCGCGGATAGTTATATACAGTGAAAAAATGACTTTTCAACAACTTATCCACAAAATGTGGAAAACAGGAGAATTGCCTTGACGGGGATTTACAAAGTGAATATAATATAGGCGGTGTTTTTTCACGCTGAAAGAAAACCGGTCTTAAATGACTGCTTAGAATAAGCCGAAACAGATAGAGCTACGGCAGAAAGAGGGAGGTGCGGCGCCATGAAGATGACATTTCAGCCTAAGAAGAGATCCAGAGCAAAGGTTCACGGCTTCAGAGCTAGAATGAGCACTGCAAACGGAAGAAAAGTTTTAGCTTCCAGAAGAGCAAAGGGCAGAAAAGTTCTCTCTGCTTAATTGCGGACAGGATCCTATTGATAAGGGGAAGATGCGCTCGGCGCTTTAGCGTCAGGGCGCTTTTTTAGGTAAGTGTATGGAATTTTCAGAGCATTTACGAAAGAACAGAGATTTTCAATTTGTCTATCAAAATGGAAGATCTTTCGGCAATCGATTACTCGTAATGTATCGATTAGAAAACGGAACAGACCGTAATCGTCTGGGTATCTCGGTGAGCAAAAAAGTAGGAAACAGCGTGGTAAGACATCATTTAGCGAGGCTCATCCGGGAAAGCTACCGTTTAAATGAAAGTAGATTTGTTAGAGGCTGGGACATGATATTCGTTGTCCGGCCAGGTGCGAAAGAAAGCAATTTCTTTGAGATTCAGAGCGCACTGCTTCATGTAGCCAGAAAGCAGAAACTCCTGCGAGAACGTGAAGTGAAAAATGAAAAGAGTACTGATTAAACTGATTAGACTGTATCAGAGGTATATTTCTCCGGTAAAGATAACCAAATGCCCCTACTATCCCACCTGCTCTGCATATGGGATACAGGCAATCGAAAAACACGGAGCTTTGAAGGGCTCTGTTATGGCGGTCTGGAGGATCCTCCGGTGCAACCCATTTTCCAGGGGTGGGTACGATCCCGTTCCCTGACATGGAGGAGAGAACATGTTTTTAACTAAGGCCCAGACACCGATCATTGGTTGGGTTGCCATTCTGCTTGGTTTTATTATGAATGGCATTTTCATTGCCCAGTCATCGATCGGTTTGGATAATATCGGTCTGTGTATTATTCTGTTCACAATTGTAATTTACATGTTGATGACACCGCTGACCTATCAGCAGCAGAAGTTTTCCAGACTGTCATCAAAGATGCAGCCGGAGCTGCAGGCAGTACAGAAGAAATACAAAGGAAAAAATGACCAGAATTCTATGGCAAAGATGAATGAGGAAACTCAGGCGATCTATGCTAAATACGGTGTAAATCCGATGGGCAGCTGCGCACAGCTGGCTATCCAGATGCCGGTACTGTTCGCGCTCTACCGCGTGATC
>JAUNAE010000076.1 GCA_030527765.1 Eubacteriales bacterium | reverse complement strand
GGAATCGAATTTCGAATATCCGCTTGACTGACTAAGGCAGGGTGAGCATTTTATGAACAATAAGATACAAAAAGGATTTCAGAAACTGAATCGAATACGGAAAACTTTCCAATATACGCCGTATGTGGATCGGCATGAAGAGATCCAAAGAGCCGTTGAGGAAATGGAAAAAGAAGATTATAAAACTCTGGAAAAGAATCGCCGTGATTTCTTCCACGCAGCGGATGAATTCTTCATTATCGATTCAGAAAATCTGGAGGAAGTACAATCCCGGTTCTACGGTTTTTCCCTCCAGGAAAGTGGAATTTATGAGCAAGCCAATATGACACCGGAAGCTATGCGTGCACTGGACGGAAGAGGCGTATACGTGTCTGTAGAAGCTGATGAGGATCACGTAATCATTCGCCAGGATTATAACGGAAGCTACGGACTCTATCTATATCAGAAGGAAGGATATTTTGCTCTGAGCAATTCTTTCTATTATTTACTGGAATATCTGAAAAAGAAAGTATCTTTAACAGCAAATGAGGATTATGTAAAAGAATTTTTGTTGATTCCTATGGTACCAGTGACATGTACGGAAACGCCGATTTGTGAAATACAGATGCTTGAGAGAGATCTGGAAGTACGGATAGATAAATCCACAGGAACTCCTACACTGCACAAAATTGATTACGAAATTGCAAGTTTATCCCTGGATACACAGGAGGGAATGGATGCTCTTGATCACTGGTATTTGAGCTGGACAAAGCTTCTGAGACGACTTGCCCGGGAAACAGATCAAATCAGTGTGGATCTGTCCGGTGGATTTGACAGCAGACTGTCGTTTCTGCTTCTGTTGAAATCCGGTATTGATTTAAATAAAATTCGAATTAAATCTTTTCAGGATGCGCTGCACACTCATGCTGAGGATTACAAGATTGCCAGCTCTATTGCAGAATATTTTAGTTTTGCCTTAAATCAGGAACCGACACCGACACCGAATCTTCACTATAGTTTAAAAGATATTTTGAACATTGATTTCTACACGAATTTCTTTTTTCATAAAGAACTCTACCATAAGCACTGCAGACACGTTTCCAGGCATTTTACTGTTTCAGGTGCCGGAGGAGAGGCTGTCAGATATTACTGGAAAGGTTCGACTGTAAAGTTTCGATGGAAAATGAGGCAGTATGCCAAAAGATATTCCCGCAGAACGGGAAAGGATCTGGCTGCAGGGGAAAGAAGAATTATGAGTCGAACTTTTCGGATGATTCAGGAGAGATATCATATAACAAATCCGCATTCTAAAAAGACCCCTGCATTTATTTATCGGGAAGGAAGAACCATCAACCATTTTGCGAAGAGTGCCGTATGCGACTGGTTTGTGAATACATGTGTGCTGGCACCCCTGCTGGATCCGGATCTTGGAAAGTTGATTCTGGAGCTGCCGGACTGCAAAGACAACAATTTGCTGATGGCAGTGATTTATGAACGATACTGTCCGGAACTTCTGAAGTTTCCATTCGAAGGAAATCGAAAGATAAAAGATGCTGCCATTACGACAGCGAAGAAACTGAATGAACAGTTCCCATTCAGAGGAGAGACGGATCTGAAAGATGGAAATAATTCGAATCCTGAGAAGAGAGGCTGCATGGAAACTGATCATGAAAATGAAGAGGTTTCTTTTGTATTCGTTCATGAAGATCAGAAGGCTGCGGAAGCAATTCGTGAGAAACGAGATAATCCGTATGTTCCAAAGGACAGGCCGGATGCATGGTTAAAACAGGCTTTTTTTTCAAAAGAATGCAGAGAGGTATTTACTTCTGCATATAGTGAAGAGATCTACTACGAAGCGATCTGGCAGTGCCAGAAGAAGGATTACCATCCTATGGAATACTGCAATGGAGTTCTGGCTGTGACAAAAATATTGTCGGATACGCAGAATACTATGGCGGAAGATTTTTTATAGAAATAGAAATAATAACGGAAACAAAAAAGAAGATTACACCTCATGCAGATGAAAGTGTAATCTTCTTTTCTTAGCGTTTTTCAAGTTAAGGGGACATACGATAATTGCTTTGCTGCTTGGTTGACTCTAGTCAAGCGGATATTCAAAATTCGCTTCGTTACTTGCTTGATTCGGTTAAAACTGAAGTTCTTCTCCGTCTTCCGGAACGAATACATACTCAGCGAATCCATTGGCTTCGGCGTACTTTCGCACGTCCTGACGGGTGATGGTACAGTGGTTCCATGCCTCAAGATGAACACAGACAATCTTTGCCTCCGGAGAGTACTCATGAAGTGCTTTCAGATCCTGAAGCCCCATAATCAGACGCATATCATCTTTGACAGCAGCACCGACATTCGCAACAATGACAGATGGATTGTGACGATTAATGGTATCCTGTACGCCGAAATACCAAACCGTGTCACCGGTGAGATAGAGAGTGTTTTCATTGGAATGTTTGAACACGACTCCGCTGGAGTTTGCCATTTCATTCAATACATGCTGGTAAGTACCGTCTCCATGCTTGCCCGGAGCTCGAATAAGCTGTACATCCTGAAATGCGGTGAGCATTGTAATATCTGTTGTAAACTGCTTCTTAAAGCCGTAATTACGGCTCTGATCCTTATCAAGGATGTTCTGAACAAATACCGGAATATCCTTCGGAATCAGATCAGCTCCCGCCTGATCCAAATGATCCGGATGGATGTGGGTAATAATTGCACTGTCAATTCCTCTGACAATCTCATTTCCCGGAGCAGGAAGGGGAGTCATTGGATTTCTTCTGCCCGGATACAGGGGACTTGGCATAGAATCGAAGGTTCCGGCAGGTGAGAGAGCCGGGTCTACAAGAAAACGTTTGCTGCCATATTCGATCAGCAAGGTTGCATTGCGAATCAATCGGATTTTCATATTACTTCTCCATAAGGAATGTGATGTTGATTTTTGCTTAGTCAGTAGGTAAGTTATGTGTTCTAAGTATCATTAACTACGATACACTGCCTATACTATATCATTTCTGCTTACTCAGAGGCAAGAGCCATCTCCAGAGAGTTGTCTGTGAAGAAGGTGTTTGCATTGTAGAGATAAAGAATCTCGGTAATTTCTTCTGCAGCAATGAGAGAATCCAGATCACCGTAGTAATATCTCGGGTCTACTACAAGAATGGTTTTGTAGTGCGGGGCGAGGAACGGAAGGAAGCAGTTTGCGTAAGAGTCCTTCAGTACAAGCAGTTTACGGTCGTCTCCTCCGGCATTACTGATGCTCATCTGTGCATGGTTTCCATTAAAAAACATTGCATATTTGTCTCGGGTGGACAGTTTTTCTGTAGCATAGAAGCTTGCACTTTTGAATTGATCATCCAGATAATTTACTACATAAGGGGATGTAGTTTCGTTTTTGGGAAGAAATACATCGATCTCATCCACTGCAGAGGAGCGAAAACCACTCTTCGCAGAAAGAGTGCCCTGAAAAGTTTTGGTCGCTGGGAGAATTTCATAGGTACATACGGAAGTATCAAGATTCATGACCTTTGCAGCGGTAAGATATGAAAAATATGCCGCCTGGGTTGTCCAGTGATGATCCGTGTGATAATAAAGCTGTGTATCTTTATGACTGTTCAAAGTTTCCCGAACGTCGATCCACTGAATTCCTGCGGATGTCATGGAACTTCCAAGTTCATTAAGATAGCGGTTCTGATCTGCAGCCGGTGCATTTCCCGGAAGTGTTTCAGAAAGCGTATTCACAGCGGTAGGTGCAATGAGCGCATACTGACGAATATCCGTATGTCGTGCGGCAAAACTGCTCAGTGCCTGTGTGGTTGCTTCCAGCTGTTTGTCCTTCGGAGGAGTAAACTGCTCAAGAAGATAACCGTTTTTGCCAAGGTAAACACCGTTGGATTCTACTTTTCCAAGAAGACGGTCGGTGTTGGCTTTCAGCTCAACCCAGAAATCTCTGGCAAAAAACTGATCATTGGCATAGGTTTCAAATTTCTTTTCATTTTTTCCGGACAAAATTCTGGAAATACTGAATTTGGGCATGGAGGCCAGAACACGATTTTCCTTTTCGGAAAAACCACGGTCAGGGATGACAAGATTCAATAGAAATACAAGAATAATTCCCAGAATAAAGAATCGTCCCATATGCACGAAATATCGTTTGTAATGTTTGTTAATCATAGGATAGCCCTTCTTTTCTTCAATATGTCAAAGGAATTGTGAGTTCTTTTGCAAAATACAGCTGACCGTCAGAAGTTTGCATACAAGAATGGTGAATAGGAATTGTAAACCATAAATGCAATGCTGAGAATAAACAGAAGCATATTCAAACCAATGGCAACCGCAGGTTTTCTTCGCATCAGTCTGCGGAATCTCTTCTGAGGTGACGGTCTTGCACAGATAATTGCAATGATGAACAATATTCCACCGGTTTTCAGATAGTAGAGAGTAGAAGAACCAAGGAAACCGGAAGCGGTGAAACCGAACATGCGGCCAAAATAGTTTCCGATTGCTCCAAAGCTTGTCTGACTGAAGAATACCCATCCGAATACAACCATGAGGAGGGTGTACAGTCTTGTGAGGGCCGGATGTCCATTCTTGAGAAAGTTCTGGAGAAAGAACTTCTCAATCAGAAGGAGAATACCGTAGTAGACACCCCACAATACAAAGTTCCAGCTGGCTCCGTGCCAGAGTCCTGTGAGAGCCCATACAATGAGAATGTTTCGGATATGTTTTCCGGTAGATACGCGGTTTCCGCCAAGTGGAATGTAGATGTAATCGCGAAACCAGCTGCCCAGTGACATATGCCATCTTCTCCAGAATTCGGAAACACTGTGAGAGGTATATGGATAGTCAAAGTTTTTGCTGAAGTCAAATCCAAGAGCTTTTCCAAGACCGATTGCCATATCGGAATAACCACTGAAGTCAAAGTAAATCTGCAGTGTATAGGCAATAATTCCAAGCCATGCTGAGACAACGGTGTGGTCAGCTGAGCCGGTAATTGTTGAAAACATCAGACCGAGGTTATCTGCAAGAAGAACTTTTTTGGCCAGACCTTTGACAAAGAATTCCGCTCCGATTCCAAGACGGGCCGGAGTGATTTTTCGCTTGGCAAGAGGAAGCTGAGCCTGTACTTCCGTGTAGCGGACGATTGGTCCCTGGGTCATATGAGGGAACATGGTGCTGTATATCATATAGCGGAACAGATTTCTCTCAGCTCGTACCTTCTCTTTGTTGACATCAAAGAGATAGGAGAGATTTTTGAAGGTATAGAAAGAAATACCAAGCGGAAGTCCAAGTTCCGGCATTGTGATATGCAGACCGGTAAGGTGGTTCAGGTTATCCAGAAGAAATCCGAAATACTTGAAGAAACAGAGGATAAACAGATTTATTACAATGGCAAAAATCAATCGCCTCTTTTTCTGAGAGTCTGTTTCAGATTCTTCCAGATCGATTCCCATGAGCCAGTTGAAGAATACCGAGAACAGCATGAGAATCACATATACCGGATTACCCCAGGCATAAAAAATCAGACTGCCTGCGACAAGAACAATGTCCTTCCCAATTCCCGGAATCAGGTAGAACAGCAACAGAAAAACAGGCAGAAAATAAAAGATAAAGTGAATACTGCTAAATGACATAATACATTTACTCCATTTTCTAGTTAGATAAGTTTCAGAAACGCATCACTCAAAGTGGCTGCATCCGGACCGCAGAAATAGTACACGTAGTTTCCGCGAGAGGCAACCACGGCTTCTCCGAGAATTCCCATCTGATCAGTGCCGTAAGCCCCGAAAATATTTTTCTGGCTTTCAAGATGAGCCTCGGCTTTTTCGAGAAATTCATCTGCCTGCTGTTTGCTGCGGGCTTTCACAATCATAACCTCATCGACAGACATAGGAGACACTGCTTTGTAAAATAAAAATTCGGAATCCGGAAGTTCTGTGATTTTGAAATAGCGCTGAATATCTTTTTGCCCACGCTTCTGAAGAGAAGTTAGCTCACTGTGCTGCTCCATAACGGAAGTGATCTGCTCCATTGGGATATTCTTAGCATAGTTTGAGAAAAACAGAGAGCCCAGAAAGGCTGCCAGTACAACTACAGAGAAAATTTTGAGTATGAATCTTGTCGTATTATTCATCATGCCAGACCTGCCATTTCTGCCATATTTGTCAGCCACTGAGGATAGTATTCTGCAATGACATGCTGACCGTCAGGCTCGTATAACCATGGGTTGTTTTCTACAATAAAAGCGTTGTCAATCGGGGTAAGTCCCATATCCGCGCACATCGTGAGGAGTGCCTCATTGTACTGTGGATAGTACTGAAGTGCCGGAGTATTGTTGATGGCGTCATCTGTGATTGGAAGAACCAGGTTCACATAAATAGGAACTCCCGGAAGCGACTCCTGAATTTTCTTCACCTGTTCCCTGTAACCGGAAATAAAACCTTCCGTATCATCCAGAAAAGTTTCCAGATCGTTGGTTCCAAAGGACATGAATACAACGGTTGGGTTGATGTTGATGGCGGTTGCAATCAGATCTCCTGCGGAAGCGACGGACATGCCTCGCTGACTAATGACAACATCCGTGTCAAGATAGCCATATTCCCAGATGGATTCGGTGATGGAGTCACCGAGAATGACCGTTCCTTTGAAAGCCTGACGGATCTCGATATCCCCCAGCAGATTTCCGTTCAGAATATTGGTACGGATTTCGTCGCTTGAGAGAGTTGGGGCAGCAGTTTCCGCTGTCTGATCCCGAAGTGCAGTTTCTGCAGCTGTGATATCCTGGTTTTCCAGTTCCTGCAGACGGGCTACCGTCTGGCGCACAGCGGCATCTTCTGTAGCATGAGAATGATTAGACACAAAAAAAACACCGGCGGCGGTTACCAGAATTACTGAGACGGCAATTCCCAAAGTCCTTGAAATCAATGCCGGATGTTTGGATTTTCCTTGCTTTTTCAATCTTTTTCCTTCTTTCTTTTACGCAAATTCGTACCTATTATAATGGGATTGCAGGAATACCGCAAGAGAATCTTATAGATTTTTACCTCAGTGGGGGGCTAAATCCCCGACTGAGACGAGTGGGGAAAACGGGAGTTTTCCTAGCGGCGATCATATTCTTCTGGACGGATGATGGGATTCGAGATATACTTACGAGTAAAAGGGGGAAATGCAATGAAAAAAAAGATCTTTTCGTTTTTATACGGGGAACTGTTTTCATCCGTAATTTTTATCATACTTGGTATTCTGATGTGTGTATTCCCAGCTGAAATGATTCGGGTCATCACAAAAGTTATTTTCGGGATCGTTCTGATGGTAACAGGATGTTTTCATCTGTACTCTTATTTGAAGGAATCGAAGGAGACAACGGTCCTTGATATGTTCACGGGAGTGATTGTCCTTCTACTTGGAATCTTTTTCTTTCGCTATCCGCAGGTTGTTGTAAAAATGCTTTCCGGTCTTCTGGGAGCCATGCTTGTCGTAGACTGCGTGTGGGTATTTCGGGCTGCCAAAAGACTTCGTAAACTGGAAGTTGAACTGTGGAAAACATATTTGTTCGCCAGTCTGCTGTTTTTGATCCTTGGTCTTGGACTCATGTGGAATCCATTTTCCAAGGTTGTGCAGATGGTGGTTGTTGCGGGTATCCTGTTTGTTGTAAACGGTGTTGCGGATATTGTGTTCTATGTGTATTATCACAAAATGTTGAAAGCACAGCAGAAGACAACCGGGGAAGAGGCCGCAGCAGAGGAAGAAGTACCGAAGGAGAAGAAATCCGGAGAGGAGTATGAGGAGTACGATCCTTCCTATGCAGCTTCTTACACTCACGAGGAAGAAGAGATTATTGACGGCGTTGTGATTTCACCGGAAACACAGGGTGAGCCGGAAGGAACCGTTCCGTCTCTTCCGGACAACAGCGAATCAAAACTTGAGGAGTGGATATCATGACGGAATCAGGGAAACATTTTCTCGTGATTATGAATGTATCCGGAATTTATGAGAACTGGCAGAATCCACCGGAAAATGCAGTGTGGATTTCCTGCAGAGATATTACAGGTACCAATTGTTATTGCGATGATTCTGCGGCGGAAACTCTCCGCAGCAGAATTTCATCTGAGTCAGTTGCCGGAATTCATTGTATCGATTCCGGCAATTATCATTATCTGACAAAATTCTGGATGGAAAAATACAAAGCGGATTTTCAATTGTTGATGCTGGACAATCATACAGATCTTCAGCCGCCGGCATTTGGAGGAATCTTATCCTGCGGAGGCTGGCTTTTCGACAGCATGGAAGAGATGGAAAATCTCAAAAAGGTGCTGCTTATCGGACCCGGGGAAGAGGATTATGCTCCGGTACAGGAAAATTTGAAGGAACGAATCCGGTTTTTCAGCAAAGAATACCTGAGAAGCAGCAGGGAAGAGCTGCTTGATCCAGCTGAACGGTCATCCTGGATTAGAGAAGTGCTGCAGGAGCTTGATCCTAAACTTCCTCTATACATCTCCATTGACAAGGATGTACTTTGTACAGAGGATGCAAGAACGACCTGGTCTCAGGGGGATATGAGACTTACGGAACTCATGGCCCTTTTGGAAGAGATTCTTATCTGGAAAAGGGAGAACGAAGAAATCATTCTTGGCATTGATCTTTGCGGAAGCTGTGATATGGAAAATGCTGAGGATAACGGCTTAAATGAAAGAGCAGACCTTGCAATTATTCAGCTCATGCAGAGATAAAAATCTTGTAAAGCGGACATTCAATACATTTAGTGAGGAATTATGAAAAACGAATTATTGCATATCGGATCCTTCACGGTATATGGATATGGGCTGATGATCGCCATCGGCATTGTGTTCTGTTATTATACACTGGAGTTTCGGGCGTACAAAAAGAAATTGGATCAGGAAAAGGTGTTTGGCCTTTTTGTCACCTGTGCAATCGGAGGATTTGCTTTCGCAAAAATCATGTTCTGGATCACAGAGTGGAAGAACTTTCTCAGAAATCCTATGGTTTACCTTGGAAATCCCGCAGACGGATTCGTCGTGTTTGGCGGAATTATCGGAGGAATTCTCTGTGGACTTGTGTACTGCAAGATCCGAAAAATGGAGTTTCTGGATTACTTTGATCTGGCAATGCCTTCCATCGCCCTTGCCCAGGGATTTGGAAGACTGGGATGTTTTCTGGCAGGCTGCTGCTACGGAAAGACAACGGATTCCCTTTTGGCGGTGACATTTCATGAGTCAGAGTTTGCGCCAAATGGAGTGCCGCTCATACCGACACAGATTTATTCCAGTCTTTTAGACTTTTGCCATTTCTTTCTGCTTGTGTATCTGGCAAAAAAAGTCAAAAAAAGCGGCCAGGTGGCGGCATGCTATTTGATCTTTTACAGCCTTGGACGATTTGTACTGGAGTTCTTTCGGGGAGATCTGGAAAGAGGAAGCGTGGGAGCGTTGTCCACTTCCCAGTTTATCGGAATTTTTACCTTCGGCGCAGGGGTTCTTCTGTATCTTGGAATTGCGAAATTCGGACGGGATGTCAAAGAGAAGGAGAGAGAAAAGGTCTGATTTTGAATGCATTACATTGTAAGTCAAACGGATATTCGCAATCCGCCTCGCTACTTGCCTGGTTCGGTTAAAAACCGTTTTGTAAAATGATTTTGCATAAAACGAGTATCATGTGGCGTTGCATCTCAGGAAAAAATATAAAAGCTCCCGGCAAATGTGGATTGTCGCATTTGTCGGGAGCTTTTTGAACACAATCTTAATTATTTTCGTGACGCGAAAGCCGGAAGTCCGTTCTCATCCAGTGGAATCTCTACCGTTCCCTGAATCAGAGGACGTGCATACTTGATGAAGTCTTCTGTCAAATCTGTGCCGTCAGCAGTGATCCATTCCTGCGGAACCGGCTTTTCTGCATTGCAGATTTCGTTGACATCATGAAGTTCACATTCCATCTTATAAGAACCATCAGCGGTTTCTTCTCTGCGGAATGCAATCATCATTCCGGTTACTCCATCCAGAGCCGCGCGGACACCGAATTCGCCGGCTGCAATGGCTTCCTGCTGATCCGTTGCGGACATCATGGCAGCAGAGCAGCGCTGACTGACATTAAATTCTACAGAACGTGCCTTGACGTTCAGAGTATTGCGGACAAGATTCTCAAGATATTTGCCGCAGCCTGCAAGCATTTTGTGACCGAAGTTGTCGGTTCCTACCGAACTGTCATACTCGCAGATGAAGGTGCCGTTTTTGTCATGAATACCTTCGGAAACACAGACAACAACGTTGCAATTCTTTTGGAGACATGCCTCCACACTCTTCAGAAATTCATCCTGATCAAAATCACGCTCCGGAAGATAAACAAGAAGTGGATTGTCTTCCGGGTGGCGGCGGGCAAGAACGGAAGCTGCAGTCAGCCATCCTGCATGTCTTCCCATAATTTCAAGAATGGTAACAGACTTGGTCTCGTATACGTTGGCATCCATCGTGATTTCACGAACAGTCTCGGCTACATAGCGTGCAGCACTGCCGTATCCCGGTGTATGGTCTGTGCAGACAAGATCGTTGTCGATGGTTTTCGGTTCGCCGATGACACGGATATCGCTTCCGATCTGAGCTGCATAACGGGAAAGCTTGCTCACGGTATCCATGGAATCATTGCCGCCTACATAGAAAAACCATCCAATATTTAATTCCTCAAAACGACGGAAAATCTCCGGGTAAATCGGATCGGACAGGGAATCCGGAAGTTTCTTACGGCAGGAACCGAGGTATGCTCCCGGAGTAGTGGTGAGTTTCTTGAGTTCGTGACCCGGAAGAGCAGATTCAAAATCCAGAATTCTTCCTTCAAGGAATCCTTCGATTCCGTTGATCATTCCATAGACCTTTCCGATAGTATCCGGATGACGATAACTCTCAGAAACGATACCATAAAGACTGCTGTTGATGACCGCAGTAGGTCCACCGGACTGACCGGCGATGACATTTTTTTTCATGTGCGCCTCCTGAAAATTACGAGAGATACTGAGTAACTATAAAGGCAGTGAATAATTACTGAATAGCTGCTTTGATTCTGCATTTTTGCAGATTACAGATCTCTCTGTTTAATGAGTATATTATACCATAGAGAAGAACTGTTGAAAACTGTGGAAAAGAGAGCCAAAGACAGAAATGTGACGATGAGATGCGGTGGAAAAAGAAGGAGACTTGGTGTATAATTAGGGAAGATTCGCCTAAAGGAGGGTTTCATGAAGAAAAAAAAGAAACGAGGGGTCGCAGATGTGCTGCTGACATTGATTCTTATCCTTGCGATTGGAGTTTTTTGTTTTGCAGGATACAATCTGTTTCAGATTTATCAGGAGTACAAGGCAGGAACCGATGAATACAATTCTATTGCCGATATGGCAGTAACCGAGCGTGAACCGGAGGCTCCGGCCCCGGATTCAACAGCAACAGAGGCAGGAGAGCAGATCGTTCCGCCTATGCAGATTGATTTTGACAAATTGCGCAGTGTCAACACGGATGTGAACGGTTGGATTTACGTGGAGGCGCTTCCGGATATCAACTATCCGGTTGTACACGGAACAGACAACGATTTTTATCTGCATCGCACCTATGAAAAGAATTATAATTTCGCAGGTACGATTTTTGTGGATTACGAGAACAGTGCCGATTTCAGTGACTGCAATACCATTGTATATGGACACAATATGAAGAATGGAAGCATGTTCGGACAGCTGAAAAAGTTTACAAGCGGCACAGAAACTTATGATAAGAGCAAATATTTCTGGATATTTACTCCGGAGGCAAGTTACCGCTATGAAATCATTGCGGCCTATGTGACTGCAGTGAACAGCGACACCTATACATTGTTCAAAGGTCCGGGGCAGGAATATGAAGAATATCAGAAAAAGATTCTGAGTTATTCTCAGCTTCCGGAGAAACCGGATGATTTGACAATTAAGGATACGATTATTACTCTTTCCACCTGCACCGGAGATTCTTCCACAAGATACGTTGTTCAGGGAAGAAGAGTGAACACGATTCCCGTTGTCGCTGAATAAACAGCTAACATCTTAGAAAAGGGAAGCAGGGAACAAAGAAACATCCGCTGAAGCAGAAACATTAGCTTGCATTATATATGAAAAAATTGAAACACGGGATGGAGCATGTTCCGCTGAAAGCAGAAT